>JAYVQD010000125.1:0-9474 GCA_043777275.1 Nitrosomonadales bacterium | reverse complement strand
GCTGATTTTCGGCGCATGGCTGGTGGCCAGCGTGTCCACGCTCGGCGCGTTGTTCTTCGGCGAAGTCATGCAATTGCCGGTCTGCGTGCTGTGCTGGTACCAACGCATCTGCCTGTTTCCGCTGGCGCTGATACTGCCGTTCGGGCTGTTTCCCCTCGATCACAAGGTGGTGCGCTATGCGCTGTCGCTGGCGGCGCCGGGTTGGCTGTTTGCCGTGTTTCATCTGCTGCTGGCGTCCGGCGTCATCCCCAAGCGCATCCAGCCCTGCACCCAGGGCGTGCCGTGTTCCGATACCGTGATCGAGTGGTTTGGTTTTGTGACGATTCCACTGCTTTCCGTGGTGGCGTTTTCGATCATCATTGCGTTGCTGAGCGCGGCGCATTTCAGGAGTGCTCCATGAAGCAAAAGACTGTTTTCAGCGTAGCCTTGATCGGCCTGTTGGTGGTTTTTTTCGCCGGTGTGCTGCTGTATACCGCGCAAAAAGAAACGCACCTCACGCGCCTGCCTGATGCGACTTCCGCAGCCTTGCCCGATGCGCAGCGCGCGGCGCTGGTTCGCATGCACTCGCCGGTGTTGGGCAATCCCAACGCGCCGGTGGTGATTGTGGAATTTATCGATCCGGCCTGCGAGACCTGCCGCGAATTTTATCCGCTGGTGAAAAAATTGATGGCGGAGCATCCTGAGCGGATTCGTCTGGTGCTGCGTTATGCGCCGCTGCACGAAGGCTCGGACAAAGTGGTCGCGGTGCTGGAGGCGGCGCGCAGACAGGGCAAATTCTGGCCCGCGCTGGAGGCTTTGCTGGCCGCGCAATCCGGCTGGGTGATGCACCACAAGCCGCAGGCGCCGCTGGTGTGGAAACATCTGGAGGGGCTGGGACTTAACTTTGAGCAGATGCAGTTTGACCTGACCGCACCGGCCATCGCCCAGGTGATCGCACAGGATATTGCCGATGGCCGCACGCTGAACGTTACCAAGACGCCGGAGTTTTTTGTGAACGGCAGGCCGCTGCCGGCGTTCGGTTACGATGAGTTGAAAAAATTGGTGGATCTGGCGCTGAAAGAAACGCAGCAGCGGTAGATCAGCGCGGCATTACCGCTGCCCGGCAGCCTGATCGGCCCACCATTTTTTCAGCCAACCGGTGTTGCCGCCGAGCGCTACGGTTTCGAGCAACCCATCGGGTATCGGCGGGTACTCGCGGCGGATGTCGCGGGTGTGATTGATAAAAAATCCGTTGCGAAAATCGACTTCGAGTGCGTCGCCGGTGTCGCAGAATTCGAGCACGTTCACGCAGTCGCTCATCACGCGCAGGCCGCAGCCGACGGCGGCGCGGTAACCGAGAAACGGCATCGACTCGCACACCAGACCCAGGCCCAGCGCCTGCATCGCGATGTAGCCATTCATTTTCGGCCCCATGCCGAAGTTACGTCCGGCGACGATGATGTCGCCCGGTTGGCAGCGGGTGTGAAAGCCCGGATCGGTTTCCTCGAACAGATGCGGGATGATGTCCGCCGGATCAAAGTGGCGTCCGATGATAATGTGGTTGGGCACCACGCCGCCGGAGTGCGGCACGTCGTGGCCCAGCTTGTAGCAGCGGCCTTTGAGCATCCATTCGATTTCACCGCCCGTACTCATAACGCAGTCTCCATCACCATGAACTCGCGCGGGTCGGTGATTTTTCCGGTGACAGCGGAAGCGGCGACAGTGGCAGGGCTGCCCAGATAAAGTTTCGCATCGCGCGCGCCAAAGCGTCCGGCAGGATTGTTGGTGGCGGTGGAGATCGACACTTCGCCGCTATGCACTGGGCCGGTCACCGCGTCATTGCACGGGCCGCAACCGGCAGGCAGCATGATCGCGCCCGCTTCGATGAACACCTGCATCAAGCCTTCGCGCGACAGACGTTTGGTGGATTCCTCGGTGCCGGGCGCGATGAACAGGCGCACGCCGCTGGCGACGTGCCGGCCTTTTAACACGGTGGCGACCTGTACCATGTCGTCCCACATGCCTGAGCCGCACGAGCCGATGAAGGCGTGATTGACCAGCGTGCCTGCAGCTTCGGATAGATTGACGGCATTTTGCACGCCGCCGGGCAGGGCAATCTGCGGTTCGATGCGTGACACATCCAGCGTGAACACGGCGTCGTAATGCGCGTCGGCATCCGCGTACACGGGTGTGAACGGACGCTGCCCACGTTCGCGCGCATGCGCGAGGATCGCTTCCGATGGCGGCAAGAACACGCCGTACGCCTGAATCTCGGTGGGACTGGAGCACAACGCCGCGCGCGCGGCGAGGCTGAATTGATCGAGGTCACCCGCGTATTCGAGCACACGGTAATCGAGATCGACGTCGAAACGTTTTTGGTGGATCAGCATCGCCAGATGAAAGCCGATATCGCGCGCGTAGACGCCGGGTTTCAAGCGCCCTTTGAGCGTGAGCTTGACCGACTTCGGCACCTGTATCCAGTTGGTGCCGGTGGCGAGCGCGCGGCTGATCTCCGCGCCCATGCGAAAGCCGAATGCGCCGATAGCGCCGGCGTTGGTGGCGTGACGGTCGTTGTCAAAATAAAACATGCCGGGCAGCAACAGGCCGGATTCCATCGGAAAAATGTGGCCGTGGCCGCCGCGCCCCACGTCGTAAAAGTTTTTCACGCCCCATTGTTTGGCGGCGGCGCGATTGTATGCGCCACGTTCGGCGGCGCGTGCGCTGCCGTAAATTACGTCGTGGTCGCTGACCATCATCACCTTGTCCGGCGCGGCGAGACGATGAATGCCCAATGAGTCCAGCTCACGCTTGGCGCCCATCACCACGCCGTCGTGGATCATGATGTAGTCGGGGTCGGGGAATACCACGTCGCCGGGGCGCACGGACGTCTTACCGCTTTTTGCGGCAAGCACCTTTTCGACAGCGGTCATGCCCATGACACGGTTCCCAGCGTGATGCCCATCATCTCCAGCGCCGCGCGGCCCAGCAGGCCGTAGGGATTGGCCAGTGTTTCCTTGATCTCGTGGTGGTTGTATTCCGGCCCGATAATCAGCTTCACCGGCTTGCCGGCTTTTTTCACAGCCTCATAAAACGCCGGGGTCTGCCGCTGGAACTCCGGCGTTTCAAGCGTGCCGTAAGCGAGCGTCAACGGTGCGGCGATTTTGTCGATGTGGCGGATGGCGCTTAACTGCGCGATCATGGCGTCGTCGAATTTCACGTAGTCGCGCCGCGCCGACAGGCTCACCGGAACCAACTCATACATGCCGCTGCAACACAGCCCGGCCTTGATGATGTTCATCGGTACGTCGTATTGCGCGGGCCAATCGGTGGTCAGCACGCAACCGGCGAGATGCGCGCCGGAAGAGTGGCCGCACAGATAAATACGCTGCGCGTCGCCGCCGAAGCTCGCCGCATTCTTGTAAACCCACGCCACCGAACGGCGCACCTGATCGACCATGGTGCGCAGGCTGTCGGGCGATTCTTTTACACCCACGAAATCCGGTGCAATGAAATGCACGCCCGCCTTGACGAACAGCTCGGCGGCAAAGGCATTGCCCTTGGCGGTGCCGCGATGCCATGCGCCGCCGTGAATGAATATGAAAATCGGTGCATTGGGCTTCGCTGTTTTGTAGATATCCGCCTTCTCGATATCGGTGGGGCCATAGGCCACGCGCAGCGGTTCGCCGATGCGCTGGCGCACCGCATCGCTTTCGATGATGAAACGCTTGCGCACATTGCCTGCGTGCGGCGCATACGTGGCCTGGTTGTACGCCGCGTCGAGCGCGGGCTGATCGTAATCCATGAACACGCGCGGGCCGGTGGACTGGATGGGCAGACTGGGTGTAGGCATATTAATTGTAAGTATTTGTTTTTAAACGTTATTTTATATAATGCTGCGATTCATTCCACGCGTGCGCCGGCCTCTTTTACCAGCCTGGCGTAGAGGCCCATGTCGCGTTTTATTTTGTCGGCGAACTCCTGCGGCGTGCTGGTGAGCACTTCGATCGATTGCGCCGCAAAGCGTTCGCGCAGAATTTTTTCTTGCAGCGCTTTCACCAGCGACTTGTTGAGTTGCTGCACGATGCCCGCAGGCGTCGCGCCGGGGGTGGCGAGTCCGAGCCACAGCGTGAATTCGTAGCCGGGCACGCCCGATTCAGACACCGTCGGCAAATCGGGAAACGCGCCGATACGTTGGGCGCTGGTCGCGGCGAGCGCGCGCACGCGGCCGGCCTTGATGAATTCCGATGCGGTGATGGTGTTGGAAAAAGTTACCGCGATATGGTCGCCGAGCAGATCGTTGAGCGCGAGATTGCCGGCCTTGTACGGCACGTGAATCATTTTCGTGCCGGTCATGGTGTTGAGCATTTCGCCGGCGAGATGGCCCGGCGTGCCGATGCCGCCGGAGCCGAACTCCACCTGTTTGGGCCGCGACTTTACCAGCGCGATCAACTGCTGGATGTTGTGCGCGGGCACCGCCGGATGCACCACGATCACATAGGGTGACGTGCCCACCAGCCCCACCGGCGCAAAATCGCGCTGCGGGTCGTAGCCGGTTTTTTGCAGCGCCGGCACGATGGCGAGCGTGGCATTGGTAACCATGGTGAGGGTGTAGCCGTCGGGTGCGGCACGTGCGCCGTATTCAGTGCCCACCACGCCGCCCGCGCCGGCGCGGTTCTCCACGATGATCTGCTGGCCCAGCGCTTCGCCGAGCCGCGCGCTGATGAGCCGCGCCACCACGTCGTTGCTGCCGCCGGCGGCGAAGGGGGAGATGATGCGCAGCGGGCGGGAGGGGTAGTTTTGCGCGTGAGCCGGTGCGGTAAGTGCGGCTGAAAATAAACTCCACAAAACAATAAGTTTCGTAGGGCGGGTTAGGCGTGCGGGGTTTGCGCGCCGTAACCCGCCGAGCAGCATCGACAAGCCCGCGCGACGGTGGGTTACGGCGCATACCCCGCGCCTAACCCACCCTACGGTTCGGTTGTGCGTCACGCGATTTCCGCCGCTTCACGCACGCTGTTAATCAGCGAGCTGCGCATCATGAACTCGCGCGCGAGTTTGGGATCGTTGGCGGTGCGCTTCAAGTTGTCGTGATTTTTTTGCCGTACCGCCGGATCTTTTTCGGTGAGCAATTTCTTGTTGCGTTCGGTCTGTGCCTTGGTGTGGTTTACCGCGACGTATTTGCGCTGGCGGGTATAGCGGTCGAGTACTTCGTGATCGTATTCGCCACGCAATATACCGGTGAGTTTTTCGCCCAGATTCATCGCGTCGTGGATGCCGCTGTTCATGCCCATCGCGCCGATAGGGCTGTTGATGTGCGCGGAATCACCGGCGAGGATGGCGCGCCCGCCCCGAAATGTTGCCGCCACGCGCTGATGCACGGTGTAGAGCGTGCGATGCACCACTTCATACGGTTTGTCGCTCGGCAGAAACTTCTGCAACTGCGTTTGTATGTGCTCGTCGCTCAACACCTTTTCCGGCGCATCGTCGATGTGGGTGGGGAAATGCACGCGCCAGCGTTCCGGCTGCACCCACTTGAACAGGTTCGACCACTGCTCCGGATCTGACAAATAATTCCGATAGGAATAGCCGCGGATTTTGTCGAAGTCGTGACACACCGCCACGGTGAGCGTGCGCTCAGGGTAGGTGTAGCCCTCGAACTCGATGTCGAGTGTTTTGCGCACAATGCTGCGTCCGCCCTCGGCGCCGACAATGAATTGCGCGCGGATGGATTCGTCTTCGCCGGCGGCATTGGTAACCACAGCATCGACGCCAGACGCATCCTGCGTGAACGACTTGAGCTCGGTGGACATGCGTATCTCGCATAGCGGCGAGCCGCGCATCATCTGCATGGCCTCGTCGATAATCTTGGTGCGCTCGCATTGCAGCACGTACGGAAAGCGCGTGTCGTTTTTCAACACGCCATGATCGAGTTCGGCGAACATTTCATCCGACACGCGATCCCAGTACTGCACCGTGGGCGAAATCAGCCCGCGCCGCTCCATGCGCTGATAGAGGCCGAGGGAATCCAGCATTTCCAGCGTGGCCGGATGGATGCTGCCCGCGCGTGCTTCCTGTTCGGCGAATTCTTTTTCGTTAAAGCGTTCAACCACGCACGAGCGGACGCTCTGCTGTTCGAGATAGCGCGCGAGGCACAGGCCGACCGGGCCGGCGCCGATGATGAGTACCGGCAGCGTTGTTGCAGACAAAGGTCTACTCCGTTATTCAGCAGGTGTTATTCGGTCGGTCTGACGTTTTTCACCGCGCCTTTCCAGCCGCTGGCGGTGATGTCGAACACGATGCCGGTGGGGTCGCGATACTTCACTTCGTAATAGCTGTTGGGCGTGTTGGGCGGGCGGCCCTGAAAATGCGCGGCGCCGGCGGCTTTGACTTGCGCCTCGGCCTGCGCGAGATCGTCCACCCACATGCCGAAATGCATCACGCCGTAATAGGGGTGTTCGATGCCGGGGACCTTGCCGCCCTTGGCGAGCAGCGCGACATTCATGGTGCCGTCAGTCATGTAAACGCCGTTTTGGGCATTGCCGGCGTGCGTCATGCCGAAGGCTTCTTCGAAAAATTTTTGTGCCGCCGCGACGTCCGGCACCGATAACGCGATGTGACGCAGTTTGTACGGTTGCTTGTCCATGCATCTCTCCCGAGCTGAAAAAACGTGAAATGAGTATAGAGGGTGGCAGTGCTATTATCAAATCAACGCTCTATGGAGGTGGACATGAACGTGTGGTTTCAGATTTGCGGATTCGCGGTGGCGCTCGCCGTTGGCCTGTCCGCCCACGCGGCGGAGTGGAAGCCCGCCAAACGCATCGAAGTGGTGGTGCCCAACGCGCCGGGTGGCGGCAATGACCGGCTGGTGCGGCTGGTGCTCAAAATCGCGCAGGCGCAAAAGTTGATCGAGCCGGTGGTGAACGTGATCCACAAGCCCGGCGCCGGTGTGGTGATGGGGCTCATGTACCTGAATCAATTTGCCGGCGATGGGCATCACGTGGCGATTATCTCGTCCACCTTTCTCGGCGATTATGTGTCGGGGCGCAGCAGCATCAGCCCCACGGACATCACGCCGATTGCGCAGTTGTTCACGGAGTATGTGGCGTTTGCGGTCAAGCCGGATTCGCCGATCCAATCGGGCAAGGACATTGTGGCGCGATTGAAAGCCGATGCCGCCTCGCTGAGCACGTCGTTATCCGGCGGGCTGGGCAATCACAACCACATTGCGTTGGCGATGGTGGCGCGCGCGGCGGGCGCAGATCCGAAAAAATTGAAAGTGGTGGTCTACAGCAGCGGCGCGGACGCGATTACCGCGGCGCTGGGCGGGCATGTGGATGTGCTGGTCGCGCCTGCGGCCAGTGTGTTGCCGCAGGTGCAGGCGGGGCGGCTGCGCTTCGTCGCGCTGGCCGCGCCCAAGCGTCTCGAAGGCGCGTTCGCTTCCGTGCCGGTGTGGAAGGAGCTGGGCGCGAACGTGGTCACGTCGAACTGGCGCGCGATTGTCGGCCCGCGCGGGCTGCCGCCGCCGCAGACCGGCTATTGGGAAAACGTGCTCGCGCGCGTAGTGGCGTCGGATGACTGGAAAAAAATGCTCGAACGCGATCTCGTCACCCCTGAGTTTCTGCGCGGCTCGCGCATGCGCGATGAATTGAAAGCGGATGCCGAAGAACTGAAAGCGATAATGACGGAATTGGGCTTGGTGAAGTAAGCGTGGTTTCACCCACGCCGGGTTTGCTGATTACAGCAACCCTTTGAACACCAGATGCAGCCCAACCAGTAACAGCCCGGCGAAGAACACGCGCCTGAAGGCGGACTCGCCGAGTTTGCCGCGTAATTTTTGTCCGATCGCCATGCCCAATAATGCCGCTGCCAACGGCAGCACCAAGCCCCAACCCACGCTCACTGCGCCGAACATTAACGATCCGTCGAATGCCAGACGCAAGCACAAAGCAACGGTCGACACCGTGAACGACAGCCCCAGCGCCTGCACCAGTTCATCTTTGCTCAAGCCCAGGCCTTGCAGGTAGGGCGCCGCAGGCACGACGAACACGCCGGTGGCCGCAGTGATGACGCCGGTGATTAAGCCGGCCACCGGCGACGCCCAGCGTTGCGCGCGGGTGGAGACAGAGAAGCGGATCGACGCCAGTCCGAGTACGGCATAAACGATCAGCGCCGCGCCCAGCCCTGCCGAGGCGACGCGCGCATCGAGCGTTGCCACACTCACCGGCGACCACAGCGTGCCGATGAACACGGCCACTTGCATGGGCCACAGCCGCCGCAGCAGCGCGCGCAGTGCGCCGCCGTTGAGCATCTGCTGTACGTTGGTCACTAATGAAGGCACGATCAGCAGCGTTGCGGCTTGCGCGGGCGGCATGAATACGCCGAGCAAACCCATGGCGATGGTGGGCAAGCCGAGGCCGATGACGCCCTTAATCAATCCGGCGAGAACAAAGATCAGTGTGATCGCCGCGAGAACGGCGACGCCGGATGAGAGCCATGGTGTATCTATGAAAGGCATAAAAAATAGTCAATAAAAACAAATACTTACGTTTGTTTCCGGTATGTCGTGCAGTCTGTCACTTTGCCAGCATCGCGCGCTGCGATAACGCCTGCGCGGGCGTAATCGCAAACGCGCCGCTGGCGCGCGCCATGTTTTGTCCTTCTTCCGACAACACGAAGCGCAGGAATTCGCGCGCGGCGCCGTCCGTTCCACTGGCGCCGACAGCCTTGGGTGTGCCGAGATACAGATACAGAAATCGCGCCAGCGGATAGGTGCCGCTGGAGGCATCGGCCTCGGTGGGTTGCGCGAGTTCGCCCTTGGCGTTTTCCACCGGCAGCACCCTGGTGCGCGCGCTGCGGTAATAAACGCTGGCGTAGCCGATGGCGCCCGCATCGACGCCCACGGCTTGCACTACGGACGTTGACACCGGTTCAGCCGTAACGTTGGCGCCATAGTCGCCGCCGCGCAGCACCAGTTCGCGCATGATTTCGTAGGCGCCGCGTCCGGCATCGAAGCCGATGCCGTTGACGGCACGCCCGGCCCAGTCGCCTTCCAGCCCGAGTTGTCCCCAGCGTTCGATGGCCGCGCCGGTTTTGGGCGACGCCGCGAAGATGCGTTCGAGTTGCGGCAGCGAAATCGATTTCAGCGGATTGTCCTTGAACACGTAGATCGCCACGGCGTCAATCGCCACGCGAAATTCCAGCGGCGCCTGGCCGTGCTGCTTGGCGTAGCTCTCGCGCTCGGCCGCGTTCATGGCGCGCGACATCATGCCGAGGATGGCGGGGTTGGCCGCCATGTCGCCAACAGCGGTGCCGGAACTCTTGGAAACGACGTTGACGGCTATCGCAGGATAGATGCGCTGAAACGCTGCGGCCCATGCGCGTGCGGCGGTGGCCACCGCAGACGAGCCGGAAAGCTGCACCGCGCCTTGCAGTTTATCGACGCGCTGGTAGGCAGGCAGTTTTTCGGCGCTTTGCGCAAACGTTGTGCTGGCGCTGGTT
>JAYVQD010000124.1:0-9537 GCA_043777275.1 Nitrosomonadales bacterium | reverse complement strand
CGGAAAACGCACAGGAGCGGTTGCTGTGGATCGGCTCAATATTGTGGCGCATGACCGGTTCCAGGAGATTGTGGACGATGCGAATAGACCGGATTCGGTAGTGCGGCTTAAGCAAGTGATTCTCGATCCGGACACGGATTTGCAGGCGACGGTTACTGTGGAATCCCGGTCGCAGCTTGAGCGGATAATCGGCGGCGGCGCACTGCCTGCGGTTCCGGGAAGCGCGGCGCCGTCACTGGTTTTCTCGACGGAAGCGGAAAGACGCATCGCCAATGCGACGATCAAGGCTATTGAGCAGTACGAATCCTTACCGAGTTCCGCGCACTTGCTCGCCGAAGATGTGCAGAGAGGAATCATTCAGTATGTTACCGAGGCAATCGCACCCACACAATTGACGCTGGAGGGGGTTGCGGATTCGCCCGATGTCGCCGCGATCGTCAATAAGGCGACACGCTTGTCGATAGAACGATCCATCGATATACCGCGAATCGTCGTACAGCCCAGAGGCGCGGTGACGGTAAGCTATGCACCGTTCACGCTGGATCTATCGGGCATGCGTTATCAACCCGTTGATCGTGACCTGCTGATTCAGCACCTGCGCACCCACGAGCAGGAAACGCTCGGTTTCAATTCGGGCGGTCCGCGTGAAATCAGACTGGAGGACTACGTAGTACGCGGTTTGATCGACTGCGACGAAGTTGACTACGATAGCCACGCTGATTTTTTATACGGTCTTGCAGGACAAGTCGTGGCGCACCTTGAGAGTTATCTGTCCGAAGACGAAACCCGTAACATATTGATTTATAATCAAAAACAGATAGCAGCGTTCGTCAATGCGCAGATGCAGGCGCATCGGCAGGAGTCGGCGGTGGGCTACGACGTGATGGTGAAAAAAGGCTTCACCAAGCTGAAGGGTAGCGCCTTTACGGCCAAAGCCGGCGAACCCGAGCATGACTTTCGGCGGCCGGTGGACGACAAGAGCCGAATTTCACAGATGATTTTTCATGGCTTCCAGCGCTGCTTGATTGAGCCGGTAAAGTTTCAGTCGGATACCGAGCGACGCCTGGCCGTTATCCTGGAACGCGAGTCTGAAAAGTGGTTCCGGCCGGCAAAGCTGCAAATCCAGATTTACTACAAATCCGGAGTTAAACATCCGGAATACATTCCCGACTTCGTTGCGGAAACGCGCGATTGCATCTACATGCTCGAATCGAAAGCGCGCAACGAACTCGATAATGCAGAGGTGCTATCCAAGAAAGAGGCTGCGGAAAAGTGGTGTGAACATGCGTCGGCCCACACCGTTGAGAATGGCGGCAAGCCGTGGCGCTATCTCTTGATACCACACGATGCGATTGCGGAGAACATGACGCTTTCAGGGTTGGCAAAGCAGGTAAGGGGCATGATGGTATCTCGCTCGTGCTCATCTTGAGATACATCAGAAATACCATCACATACCATCAGAAGTCAACAAACCGGTCTGGACGGCGCTGGACGCTAATTTCGCCGTTTTCATAGGAGAAAATCGCTTTTCTCGGACTTGTTTGGACGTCTTTGGAAGTGTTTCTGGTGCCGGGAGCCGGAATCGAACCGGCACGCTGTTGCCAGCGCGGGATTTTGAGTCCCGTGCGTCTACCAATTCCGCCATCCCGGCAAGGGAAGTCAACTGGAGGGCGCGATTATAGCGCCCGAATCGTTGTTGCGCGATAGTTAGTGCATCTCAAACGGCCACGTATAATCCGCCCGATGTTTCTGCAAGACTTTGATTTTGAGCTGCCGGCAGAGCTGATCGCGCAGGCGCCGGCGGGTGAGCGCACGGCCAGCCGCTTGCTGCGGCTCGACGGTCACACGGGCGCGCTATCCGATGGCCGTTTCGCGCAATTGATCGAGCACGTGGCGCGCGGTGATGTGATGGTGTTCAACGACACGCGCGTCATCAAAGCGCGCCTTACCGGGGTCAAAGACAGCGGCGGCAAAATCGAAGTACTGGTCGAGCGCGTGCTGGCGAGTGACCGGGCGCTGGCGCAGGTGCGGGCGAGCAAATCGCCGCGCGCAGGCAGCCGTCTGATGCTGGCGGGCGGTGTGACGGCTACCGTGCTGGGTCGCCACGGCGAGTTCTTTGAGCTGCGCTTCGCGGATTGTGCCGATATTCATGCGCTGCTCGAGCGCCATGGTTCGGTGCCGCTGCCGCCCTACATTACGCATGACGCCGATGCGGTGGATGAGGCGCGCTATCAAACCGTTTACGCGCGCACGCCGGGCGCGGTGGCTGCGCCCACGGCGGGTCTGCATTTTGATGCGGCCATGCTCGATGCGCTGGCGCAAAAGGGCGTGAGCATAGCGCACTTGACCCTGCATGTCGGCGCGGGCACGTTTCAACCGGTGCGGGTTTCGGACTTGCGCGAGCATCAAATGCACAGCGAGTGGTATGACGTGCCGCAGGCCACGGTGGATGCGATTAGCGCTGCGCGTGCGCGCGGTTCACGTGTGATGGCAGTGGGTACCACCAGTTTACGTGCGCTGGAATCGGCGGCGGCAATGGGTGAAAAAGGCGCGCTGAAAGCCGGCACCGGAGACACACGGCTTTTCATCACGCCGGGTTACACTTTCAAGGTGGTGGACCGGCTGCTCACGAACTTTCATTTGCCGAAATCAACGCTGCTGATGCTGGTGTCGGCGTTCGCGGGCGTGGATAATGTGCGCCGAGCTTACCGGCACGCCGTTGCCGAACAATACCGTTTTTTCAGCTATGGCGACGCCATGCTGATCGAAAGAAATGCCCCGTGACCCGCCCGCAACCCACATCCCGCGACGCCTACTGCCACTTCATCACCATCACTACGCGCTGGATGGATAACGATGTCTATCGGCACGTGAACAATGTCCAGTATTACTCGTTTTTCGATACGGCCGTGAACGAATACATGATGAAACAGGGCGTGCTCGATCTGTCGGATTCCTGTGCGGTGTGCCTTACGGTCGATAGCGCCTGCCAGTATTTCAGCGAGATTTCGTTTCCCGATGTAGTGCATTGCGGTCTGCGTGTCGGGCATCTGGGGCGCAGCAGTGTACGTTTCGAGATCGGCATTTTCCGCAACGACAATCAAGTCGCCGCAGCGCAGGGCCACTTTGTGCATGTGGCGTGCGACCGGGTGACGCACCGCCCGATCGAAATGCCGGCGGACATGCGCCGCGCGCTCGAAGCGTTGTGCATTGACACCGTGAAGTAGGCGCCATGGAATTCAAGGTCTATCATATAGACGGGCCGGCGCGGCGCGGCGTGCTGCGCACCGCGCACGGCGATATCGATACACCCGCTTTCATGCCCGTGGGCACCTACGGCACAGTCAAGGCCATGAAACCGACCGAGTTGCGCGAGCTGGGCGCGCAGATCGTGCTGGGCAACACTTTTCACCTGTGGCTGCGGCCGGGGCTGGAGGTGATCGCCGCGCATGGCGGGTTGCACCGTTTTATGGGCTGGGACGGGCCGATCCTTACCGATTCGGGCGGGTTTCAGGTGTTCAGCCTCGGCGCGCTGCGCAAAATTACCGAAGAAGGCGTGAAGTTTCAGTCGCCGGTGAATGGCGATGCGTGTTTTTTGTCGCCCGAAGAATCGATGCGCATCCAGCGCGTGTTGAATTCCGACATCGTGATGGTGTTCGACGAATGCACGCCGCATCCGGCGACCGAGAACGAGGCGCGCGTATCGATGGAGTTGTCATTGCGCTGGGCCGCGCGCTCGAAAAATGCGCACGAAGGCAACGTCAATGCGCTGTTCGGCATCGTGCAGGGCGGCATGTTCGAGCCTCTGCGCGATGAATCGCTGGCGGGGTTGCAGCACATCGGCTTCGACGGCTACGCCATCGGCGGCTTGTCGGTGGGCGAGCCCAAGGACGACATGCTGCGCATCCTCCAGCACACCGCGCCACGATTGCCGGCGGACAAGCCGCGTTATCTGATGGGTGTCGGCACGCCCAGCGATATAGTCAACGCGGTGATGGCGGGTATCGATATGTTCGATTGCGTGCTGCCCACGCGCAATGCGCGCAACGGCTGGCTCTACACCAGCGAAGGCGTAATTAAATTGCGCAATGCGCAATATCGCGACGATATGAAGCCGCTGGATCCGACTTGCGCGTGTTACACCTGCACCCATTTCACCCGCGCCTATCTGCACCATTTGCAAAAGATCAACGAAATCCTCGGCGCGCAGTTAAATACCCTGCATAACCTGCATTTTTATCAGCAGCTTATGCGCGGGCTGCGTGAGGCCATTGCCGCTGGGACGCTGGCCGCGTTTGCTGCGGGATGGCGTGAGGGTGGCGGGTCTAAGAGTGCAAAAATAGGTTAAAATACAAGGGTTTTGCGCGTACCAGCTTGAATTTCCTGCGCCGCGCCGCAATGTGTCCAAAAGCACTTTTCCAGGAGAGTAGTAGCTATGTTTATCAGTCAGGCGTGGGCTCAAAGTGCCGGTTCACCAGCAGGTGGCGGTATCGAAAGCATGCTGCTCATCGTGTTGATGTTCGGCGTGTTGTACTTTTTAATGATTCGCCCGCAAATGAAGCGCGCAAAGGAACACAAGGCGATGATCGAAGCGCTGCAAAAAGGCGATGAGGTCATCAGCGGCGGCGGCATCCTGGGGCGCGTGTCCAAGATCAATGAAAACTACGTCACGCTTGAGGTGTCGCAGGGCGTCGAAATGGTGTTGCAGCGTTCCGCCGTGCAGGTGGTGTTGCCCAAAGGCACTATTAAAAACATCCAGTGAACGAGGGCACCGGTGAGCGAGTAAACTCGCCCGACCGCTGTTTACCTATTTACTCGTTTACCTGCTCACTCGCTTACTCGTTCACGGCCTCAAAATGAACCGCTACCCACTGTGGAAATACCTGCTGATTCTCGGCGTGCTCGCGCTCGGGTTCCTGTATACCGTGCCCAACTTTTACGGCGAATCGCCTGCGGTGCAAATATCGCCGCTCAAGGCGACGACCAAAATCGATACCACCTTGCTGGGCAAGGTGGAAGAAATCCTGAGCAAGGGCGGATTCAAGCCTGAAGGGCTGTTGCAGGATACGGCCAGCGTCAAGGCGCGCTTCACTAATACCGAAACGCAACTGAAAGCAAAAGAATTATTGCAAGCGCAGTTGGGCGAAGATTACGTGGTGGCGTTTAACCTGCTGTCGCGCAGCCCCGATTGGCTGACGTCTATCGGCGCGCTGCCGATGTATCTGGGACTGGATTTGCGCGGCGGCGTGCATTTTCTGCTGCAAGTGGACATGAAGGCCGCGCTCAACAAAAAGATCGACACCACGGTTAACGACATCCGCACCAGCCTGCGCGACACGCGTATTCAGCATGCCGGCGTGTCGCGTGACAAAGATGCCGTGGTGGTGCGCTTTCGCGACAAAGCGGCGCGTGACAAGGGCGTCGCCGAAATCGAAAAAAACATGCCCGATCTGGAGTTGCGCTCGCAAGAGGACGGCGGCGAGTTCCGTGTCACCGGCAAGCTCAAAGAAGAAGCGGTCAAGCGCACGCAGGAAAACGCGTTGCAACAGAACATCCTGACGTTGCGTAACCGGGTGAACGAGTTGGGTGTTGCCGAGCCGATTATTCAGCAGCAGGGCGCTGACCGCGTGGTGGTGCAATTGCCCGGTGTGCAGGATACGACGCGTGCCAAAGATATTCTCGGCCGCACCGCCACGCTGGAAATTCGCATGGTTGAAGCGCATGCGGGCGATCCGGCGTCGCGCAACTACGAGCCGCAAAAAATTGAACAGGCGGTCAAGGGTTCGGTACCGTTCGGTACCGAATTGCACTATGTGACGCGTGATGGCGGCAAAGAGGCGCTGCTGCTGGGCAAGCAGGTGGTGCTGACCGGTGAGCGGCTGACCGATGCGTCACCGGGGTTTGACTCCACCGACAACCGGCCGATTATCAGCATTACCGTCGATGGGCAGGGCGCGCGCATCGTCAAGCAAGTGACGCGTGAATCCGTCAAGCGCCGCATGGCGATTCTGCTGATCGATCGCGGCAAGGCGGAAGTGCTGACCGCGCCGGTGATTCAATCCGAACTCGGCGCACGCTTTCAGATCACCGGCTTTAAGACCACCACCGAGACCAAGGATTTGTCGTTGCTGCTGCGTGCAGGCGCGCTGGCAGCACCAATGGAAATTGTCGAAGAGCGTACCGTCGGGCCGTCGCTCGGCGCGGAAAACATCAAGATCGGTTTTCAATCGATGTGGTATGGCTTTGCCGCGATTGCGGTTTTCATGATTGCTTATTACATGCTGTTTGGCGCTTTCTCGATTATCGCGCTTGCATGTAACTTATTGTTTTTAATAGCATTATTGTCCATGTTGCAGGCAACGCTGACGCTGCCCGGCATTGCTGCTATCGCGCTGGCGCTGGGGATGGCGATTGACGCCAACGTGCTGATTAACGAACGGATACGCGAGGAGTTACGCAACGGCAACACGCCGCAGGCGGCGATCTACGCCGGCTACGACCGCGCGTGGAGTACCATTTTTGACTCCAACGTCACCACCTTGATTGCCGGCCTTGCGTTATTTGCGTTCGGCACCGGGCCGGTCAAAGGATTTGCAGTGGTTCACTGCCTTGGTATTTTGACCTCGATGTTCAGCGCGGTGCTGTTGTCGCGCGCATTGGTAAATCTGTGGTACGGCGCGCGGCGCAAACTGGACAGTGTTTCGATCGGGCAGGTGTGGAAACCCACTGAGCAGACAGGACAGAAGGCATAGGGCGTAGCGCCTGACCGCTAGCGGAGAGCATCATGGAATTTTTTAGAATAAAGAAAGACATCCCGTTCATGCGCCATGCGCTGATCTTTAACGTGATCTCGCTGATCACGTTCCTGATCGCAGTGGTGGCGTTGTCAACCAAGGGGCTGCATCTGGGTGTGGATTTCACGGGTGGTACGGTGATGGAGGTGAGCTACAGCCAGCCCGCCGATCTGAACAAGATACGCGACTCGATGGCCAAGCTCGGGTTCACCGAAGCCAGTGTGCAGAATTTCGGCTCCAGCCGTGATGTGCTGATTCGCCTGCCAGTGAAGCAGGGCGTGACCAGTGCAAAATTATCCGAGCAGGTGTTGGCGGAGTTAAAGCAGATCGACGGCAGCGTCAATTTGAAACGCACTGAATTCGTCGGCCCGCAAGTCGGCAAAGAGCTGCTCGAAAACGGCGCGATGGCGCTGTTGTTTGTCTCGCTGGGCATCGTCGGCTATCTGGCATTGCGCTTCGAGTGGAAGTTCGGTGTGTCGGCGATCATCGCCAACCTGCACGACGTGGTGATTATTCTCGGTTTCTTTTCGATATTTCAGTGGGAGTTTTCGCTGCCGGTGCTGGCGGCGGTGCTGGCCATTCTGGGTTACTCGGTCAATGAATCGGTGGTGGTGATGGACCGGGTGCGTGAGAACTTCCGCAACCGCAAATTCCGCAATACCCCGGTGCCACAGGTGATCGACAACGCGATTACCGCCACCATGTCGCGCACTATCATCACCCACGGTTGCACCCAGTTGATGGTGTTCTCGATGCTGATCTTCGGCGGTGAGACGCTGCATTACTTTGCACTGGCGCTGACCATCGGCATCTGCTTTGGTATTTATTCCTCGGTGCTGGTCGGCAGCCCGCTGCTGATGTGGCTGGGTCTGCGCCGCGAAGATCTCGCGCGCGCCGAGAAAAAACCCGCCGAAGAAGTCGTCTAGATTTCGCGCGGCAGCGTCGTGGAATTCCTTGCGGCATTCATTGATCTTGTACTGCACCTCGACAAGCATTTGCAGGCGCTGATCCAGAACTACGGCGCCTGGGTCTACGCGATTCTGTTCCTGATTGTATTTTGCGAGACCGGCCTGGTGGTCACGCCTTTTCTGCCGGGCGACTCGCTGCTGTTCGTGGCCGGCGCGCTCGCTGCGGCGGGCGGCATGAACGTGCACCTGCTGGTGGTGCTGCTGATAGTCGCCGCGATCCTGGGTGATGCCGTCAATTACGCTTTTGGACGGTACCTCGGTCCCAAGGTCTTCCACGATGAAAAAGCGCGCTTCCTGAACCGGCGGCATCTGATGGCGGCGCACGATTTCTATGTGCGGCATGGCGGCAAGACCATCATCATCGCGCGCTTCATCCCCATCATCCGCACCTACGCGCCGTTTGTCGCTGGTATCGGCAGCATGCCGTATCCGCGCTTTGCGCTATTCAACGTGACCGGCGCGATCCTGTGGGTCGTATCGCTGGCCTACGCCGGCTATTTCTTCGGCAACGTTCCCTGGGTGAAGAGCAACTTGTCGCTGGTCATCATCGGCATTGTGGTGCTATCCATCCTGCCGGGCATTATTGCGTATTTTCGCCACCGATTCAGCACCGGCCCGACATAACGCAGACGATTCGTGAATCTGTATTTCCGGCTGTTGTGGCTGTTGTTGCGCATCTGGTGCTTGGCGCTGCGCGGTGTGCTCGAAGAATCCCGTGTCGCTTTTCGCGTCATGCCCAATGATTGCGACATCAACTTTCACATGAACAACGGCCGCTATCGGTCGTTCATGGATTTGGGCCGGGTACACCTGATGCGGCAATCCGGTTTGCTCACCCACATCATCAAACAGAAGTGGATGCCGGTGCTGGCCGCCGCGGAGATTAATTTCATCCGCCCGCTCGCGCCGCTGCAGCGCTTTGAGCTGGTGACGAAAAATACTTCTACCTCGAGCAGAAATTCGAAACGGTCGGAACGTTATGCGCGCACGCCTTCGTGAAGGGCGTGTTTCTCAAGTCAGGACGCGTGGTGCCCAATCAGGAGGTGGTCGGCGCGATAGTTTATCGTGACCCGCCGCCCGCGATGCCGGTCGAGCTGCGGCTGTGGGCGGAGTTGGGTAGCGTGAAGAAGCAGCGCGCCGCCCCGACCCCTGTTGAAGCAGTAAAATAAATATCAATAAAAACAACTAGTTAAGCGCGCCTGCGAGCTTGCGCCGGTATTCGCTGACCAGCGGATTACTGCCCAGTACGCTGAACAGTTGCAGCATCGTCTTGCGCGCGGCGTCGTCATTGAACTTGCGGTCACGCCGCACGATTTCCAGCAACTGCTCGAAGGCTTCGGCGTGATGCTCGCGCGCGACATGCAGGTGCGCGAGTTGCAGGCGCGCATCGAGATCACCGGGGTTATCTGCGATACGCCGGGTGAGTGTGTCCCCATTCGCCGCATTGCCTGCGTTGGCGGCGAGCGCGAGGCGGGCGAACAGCGTCTTCACGCGCTCATCCATTTTGGTCAGTTCCGACAACGACGCCAGCAGTTGCGCGGCCTCGTCGTGGCGATTGAGCGTCATCAGCAGGTAGGCGCTGTCGATACGCACGGCTTCATTGGTGGGATCGAGTTCCGCAGCATGGCCAAGCATGCGCAGCGCGCGTTCGGCATCTTTGAGTTCGGCGTATTCGCGCAGGGTTTCCTGGCGCAGCTTTTCCGCAGGGGTGGGAATCAGGCGATCGAGGAACTGACGCACCTGCGCTTCCGGCAGCGCGCCGGAGAATTCATCGA
>JAYVQD010000123.1:0-9537 GCA_043777275.1 Nitrosomonadales bacterium | reverse complement strand
TGCTGTTCACTTAGCCGTTCGTGGTGAGCTTGTCGAACCACAAATGCCCTTCGACAGGCTCAGGGCGAACGGGCAAAGGGCTTCAGTGAACAGCATTGACACCTGCCCCGTGAGATACGACGAGCGGTCGCTGGCGAAAAACAAAATCGCATCCGCCACTTCCGACGGTTGCGCGAAACGCCGAAACGGGATCGCGCGCATCAATGCCTCGCGTTGTTTTTCGGGGATGGACGCCAGCAGCGGCGTGTCGGTGGGGCCGGGGCACACGCAGTTGATGTTGAGTTTGTAGCGCGCGGTTTCGCGCGCGAGTGATTTAGTGAAAGCGATCACCGCGCCTTTGCTGCCCGCGTAAACCGCTTCGCCGCCGCTGCCCGCGCGTCCGGCGTCGCTGGCGACGTTGACGATTTTGCCGGCGGCGCGCGCGATCATTTGCGGCAAAAATGCGTGCGTCACGCGCAGCAGGCCCATGTAGTTCAGATCAATCAGCTTCGCCCACAACTCAGGCGTGGTGTTGACGAACGCGTCGATCTTGCTCCAGCCCGCGACATTGACCAGAACATCCGCCACGTCCACGGAATCACGAAACCGTGCAATCGCCGCCGCATCGGTGATATCGAGCGGCACGAACGCGGCGTCATGTCCCGCCGCTTTAAGTTGACTCACCGCGTGTTCGCCACCCGCGACGTTGATGTCACCGAGCACCACCGCTGCGCCCGCAGCGGCAAGCACCTGCGCCGTGGCGAGGCCGATGCCGGACGCGGCGCCAGTGATGACCGCCGTTTTTCCATGGAGTTTCATGAGGAATTTATGAAGGGTATAAAGCGGTATTTTACGCCGGCGTTTTTGCTTTGCCACATTCGGTATGTGATAACGTCACGCCGCGATGAACAACAATCATTTTCTCGAATGGCCCTTCTTCGATGATTCGCACCGGCGTCTGGCCGGCGAGCTTCAAGCGTGGGTGCACACCCATCGCCACACGCTGGAAGCCGATGGTGTCGACGAAAAGCAAGCCGTGCGCAGCATCGCGCAATGCCTGGGCGCAGACGGCTGGCTGCGCTATTTGCTGCCGGCGGCGCGCGGTGGCCCGCATGCAAAACTCGATGTGCGCAGCCTGTGTGTGGTGCGCGATGTGCTGGCACGCTGTTCCGGGCTGGCCGATTGCACGTTTGCGATGCAGGGTCTCGGCGCCGTGCCGCTGGTGTTGTTTGGCTCGGCGGCGCAACAGGAGCGCACCTGCCGCGCATCGCCGATGGCTCATGCATCACGGGATTTTGTTTGTCGGAATCAGGGGCCGGTTCAGATGTTTCGGCCTTGCAAACCAGCGCGCGGCACGACCAAGGTGCTGGCGAGTACGTTCTGAATGGCCGCAAGACGTGGATATCCAACGCTGGCGTCGCGCACACCTACATCGTGTTCGCGCGCACCGGTGAACCCGGTTCCAGGGGTTTGTCAGCGTTCGTGGTCGATGCCGACACACCGGGGTTAAGCGTGCCTGAATCGATCAACGTGGTCGCACCCCACGTGATCGGCACCGTGGCATTCGACGATTGCCGCGTGCCCGCGTGCCAAATGCTGGGCAAACCGGGCGATGGGTTCAAGGTGGCGATGGCCACACTCGACGTGATGCGCACCGCCGTGGGTGCGGCGGCGCTGGGCTTCGCGCGGCGCGCGCTGGGGGTGACGGTAGGCAGCACGGTGGAGCGGCTGTATCGCGAGATACGTTGGCTGCGGATTTACGAAGGTACCAGCGAGATTCAGAAATTGATTATTGCCGGACAAGTGCTGGGTAAATAAGCGGCTGGCGTTCGCCACACTGCCGCTACAGCATGTCCGGCGCCATCATCACGCGCAGCACCGACTGCACTTGTCCGTTACCTGCACCACGTTTGCGCCCGGTGATCCAGTACACCGCGCCTTTTTTCACGCTCAGGTCGTCTGCGGCACCGGTCAGCAACAGCGACACCACGCCGCCCAGCGTGGGTTGATGCCCCACAATCAGCGTGGGGTGCGCGGCGCGCGGCCACTGCGCGGCCTGCAAAATATCCACCGGTTCGGCGCGGGTGCCGATGGCTGCAACAGTGGTGAACGGGCGCTGCAACGCGCTGGCGGTCTGCTGGGCGCGCTGCGCGGGACTCACCAGAATGAGCGCGTCGTCGGGCAGCTTCCCGTTGAGCCACTTTGCCATGCGCCTGGCGTCGCGCTCGCCCTTCGCGGTCAGCGCGCGTTCGGCGTCAGGGTAGCCGTCTACCGCGTCGGCGTGCCGCCAGAGTATGAGATCAACCGGTTCCATGCGCCTAGTTTAGCGCAAAGCCTGCACGCCGAATTCAGTGACCGCCGGGGCGTGCCAGCCGCTCCAGCAGCACTTGCTGCGCGCCACCGTGCTTGCCTTTGGGCGGCGACAAATGATACTGACCTTGCTCGTCCATGCACCAGGCCGGCGCGTGTTCGTCCAGATAACACTGGAGTCCTTCGTCGAGCACGCGTTTTTTTAGCGCCGCGTCGAGCACCGGAAAACAGGTTTCCACGCGGCCAAAAAAATTGCGTCCCATCCAGTCGGCGCTCGACAGATAGACATTATCTTCGCCGCCGTTGCGGAAATAAAACACGCGGGTATGTTCGAGAAAACGCCCGATGATGGAGCGCACGCGGATATTCTCGGAGGCGCCCGCCACGCCCGGCCGCAGCGCACACACGCCGCGCACGATGAGGTCGATCTGCACGCCCGCCCGCGACGCCGCATACAGCGCGCCGATGACCTCCGGCTCCACCAGCGCATTCATTTTAGCGATGATGCGCCCGCCGCGACCGGCTTCGGCGTGTGCTATTTCATTGTGGATGGCATGCAGAATTTGTTTGTGCAGCGTAAACGGCGATTGCCACAGGTGCTTTAATTTTGTCGCGCGGCCCAGTCCGGTAAGCTGCATGAAAATCTCGTTCACGTCGGCGCTGATCTCGTCGTTGCAGGTGAATAGTCCGAAGTCGGTGTAGAGCTTTGCCGTGCGCGGATGGTAGTTGCCGGTGGACAGATGCACGTAGCGCCGCAACCGGCTTGCCGTGACGCCCGCCCCATCCACGGTAGTGGTGTCGCGGCGTAACACCATCAGCATCTTGGCATGCGTTTTGTGGCCCACCACGCCGTACACCACGTGCGCGCCGACGTCTTCGAGGCGCTGCGCCCAATTGATATTCGCTTCTTCGTCAAAGCGCGCCATCAATTCCAGGATCACGGTGACTTCTTTGCCGCTCTTCGCTGCGGCAATCAGGATTTCCATCAGCTCCGACTCCGCCCCGGTGCGGTAAACCGTTTGCTTGATGGCGACGACCTGCGGATCGCGCGCGGCCTCCTGCAGAAAAGTAATCACCGGCTGGAACGACTGAAACGGGTGATACAGCAGAATATCGCCTTCGCCTATGGCATTGAACATGCTGGCGGCGCGCTCCACACGCGCCGGTATGCCTGCTTTAAACGCCGGGAACTTAAGGTCGGGCCTGTCCACGCTGTCGGGCACGCTCATCAGGCGCACCAGATTAACCGGGCCATCGACGCGGTAGACGTCTTGCGCATCGAGCTTGAACTGCGCCTGCAGATAGTCGCTGATCTGCGGCGAGCAGTTGGCGGTGATCTCGAGCCGCACTTCGTCACCAAACTGGCGATGCGGCAGTTCGCCGCGCAACGCGTCGCGTAGATCCTTGACCTCTTCATCGTCCACGAACAGTTCGCTGTTGCGCGTCAGGCGGAATTGGTGGGTGCCGACGACTTTCATCCCCGCGAACAAATCGGACACGTGCTCGCGCATGATGGACGACAGGAAAACAAAGTCATACTCGGCGCTGGAGAGTTCGCGCGGCAACCGTATCACGCGCGGCAGCAGGCGCGGCGCCTGCACGATGGCGATGCCGGAACTGCGGCCGAAAGCGTCCTTGCCTTCCAGTTCTATCGCGAAATTAAGGCTCTTGTTAAGCACGCGCGGAAACGGGTGCGAGGGATCCAGCCCGATGGGCGTGAGCACCGGCATGACTTCGCGCACGAAGTAGGACTTGATCCACGCCGACTGCGCGGTGGTGGCGTCGTCATACACCGCGCTGCGCAGAAAGCGGATGCCTGCACTGGCGAGAGCGGGGGTAATGTCGTCGTTGAACAGGCGGTATTGCGCGGCCACCAGTTCGTGCGCCTCGTGCGCCACCTGTTGATAGACTTGCTGCAACGGCATGCCGTCGGGGCCATATGCGCTGATACCCGCCTCAATCTCGGCGTGCAGGCCGGCAACGCGAACTTCAAAAAATTCGTCGAGGTTGCTGCTGACAATACACAGAAAACGCAACCGCTCCAGCAACGGCGTGGCGGCATTCTCGGCTTGCGCCAACACGCGGCGATTGAACGCGAGTTGGCCGAGTTCGCGGTTAAGGAACAACTCCGGTGCGAGGCGTGCTTTGCTCATCAGCGCACCATGGCGCGTAGCGTGGCCAGAAGACGCCTGTTATTTTTCGGGCGCGACGTAACCCGCCGCCGCATCGGCGCCGCCGCCAAAGAAATGCTTGTCCATTTGCTGCGCCAGATAATCACGAGATTTTTTGTCGGCGAGACTCAGACGATTTTCGTTGACCAGCATTTTCTGCTGTTCCAGCCATTGCTTCCACGCCTCTTTGGACACGTTATCGAATATGCGCTTGCCCAGCTCGCCCGGATACGGCGCGAAATCCAGCCCTTCGGCCTCGCGTCCCAGCTTGATGCACTTCACCATTCTCGCCATAACCAACCCCTTACTCTAAGTATTTGTTATTACAGTATTATTACAACGCAGCCCGTTGCATCAAAGCGGGATTCTCGCTTCGCCCCCTGTGTGCCCGGCAAACGGCAAGTCCGGCGCATGGCGCAGGTTTCGCCCCGTCTCGATCAGCGGCGGATTGGCGCTGGGCCGCTCAAGGTGATAACCCTGCGCGGAATCCACACCAAACGCGGCCAGCATCTGCAATGTCGCTTCGTCTTCCACGCATTCGGCGATGATGGTTTTATGCAGCCCGCGCGCTACCGACACCATGGCTTTGACAAACAACTGGTTGTCGGGATCGTTCGGCAGGTTACGAATAAACAATCCGTCGATCTTGATCGAATCGACGTGCAAGTGCTTGAGGTAAGCAAACGACGAAAAACCCGTGCCGAAATCATCCAGACAAACGCCGCACCCGGTTTGCTGCAAAGCCTCGATAAAGCGCCGCGCGTCATGCAGATCGGAGACCGCCGAGGTTTCGGTTAATTCCACCAGCAGGCGTTTCGCGGGCACCTCCCAGCGGCGCAACTCGTCGGAGATAAACAGCGGCAGTGTCGGATCGTCCAGCGATCGGCCGGAAATGTTCACCGCCAGCGCGGGGATGGCGCTCACCTCGGACAGCAATTTGATGGATCGGCTCAACACCCAGCGGTCGATATCGGTAATCTTGCCGGATTTCTCCGCCACGGGAATAAACTCGCCCGGCATGATGATGGTGTCGGGATTGTCTCTGTCACGCATGCGCAGCAGCACTTCAAAATGCTCGAGTGTGCGGTCTTTGGCTGAGTAAATGCCCTGGAAATACAGTTCCATCAGGTCGTTTTCCAGTGCATTCAGGATACGGTCATTCCACGATAATTGCGCAACCATGCGCTGCGAATCATCCAGATCGGCACGGTAGATGCGCCACGCATTCTTGCCCGCTTCTTTCGCTTGATACATTGCGGCGTCGGCGCGCGCCACCAAATCTTCGGTAGTGCGCGCGTGGTCCGGATACACGGCAATGCCGCAACTGCAGGTCAGCCGCAGCGCCTGTCCCTCGAACTGAAAGCGCACCTGCGCAATCGAGCGCGTAATGCGTTCCGCCAGAATTTTCAGCATTTCATCTGAAATATCCGGCACCAGAATCGCGAATTCGTCGCCGCCCAGACGCGCAAAAATTTCATTGCGCCGCACCTGCCCGCTCACCTCGCCCGCCACGCGAATCAGCGTGGCATCGCCGGCACGGTGCCCAAAGGTATCGTTGATGTACTTGAACTCGTCCAGATCGAAGAACAGCAGCGCGACACGTGACGAGCTGCGCTGCGCCTCGGCGACCATGCGCCCCATTTCCTCATTGAAACGGTGCCGGTTGTAAAGGCCGGTCAACGCATCGCGCTCCGCCAGATACACCAACTGGTCGGCATTGCGCCGCTCGGTGGTGACGTCTTCGAATATCCACATCCGGCCCACGGGCTTGCCAAAAGCGTCTTCCACCGTATGACTGATTTGCGTTATCAGCCGCCCGTCCGCCATCGGTAATTCAAACGCCGTCAGCGGCTCGCCGGGCGCCGGCGGTTGCAGCAGGTAGCGCATGTGTTCCGCCGGTCGCGCGAGCGTGCAACCCGCCTGCGTCAGCATTTCCACCGGGTTGGCGCCGATGATGCGTGTGCCCGGCGGGATCATCCATATCCGTGAAAACGCCGGATTGCAGTACACCGCGCGATCATCGGTCGACACAAACAGGATGCCAATATCCATCGCGCCGAGCAGCGCCGCCAGCCGCGCGTGTTCGTCCTGCGCGCGATCCAGATACTGCTTTTGCACCAGTTGCGCGTCACGCACTTCGCTCACCGTGGCTTCCAGCCGCTGCTCCGCCTCTTTGCGCGTGGTGATATCGCGAATGCTGATGCGAATGCCGAGATTCTTGTTGTCCTTATCGAAAATGGGACGCCAGTCGACCGCCGCCGGGAAGGTTGTCCCGTCCTTGCGCCGCGCGCGGAACTCGTAGTCCTGGCCGGTGTTGCCGAGTACCGCCAGGCGGATCTGGCGCACGGTGCGGCTAACGTCGGGATCGCTGACAAAAGAACCGGGGAAGTCCGGCGCGGCCAGACACTCCTCGGGCGTGTAGCCGAACAGGTCCTGCACCCGGTGATTGATCCAGATCAGTTTGCCGCTGGTGTCGGCCCATAATTCACAGTCGTAGCTGTAATCGGCGATTGCGGTAAATTTGGCCTCGCCTTGGGCCAGCGCATCGATGCGGCTCGACAAGGCGACCGCCATGGCGTTAAACGCCGCGCCGAGTTTGCCGATTTCGTCGTTACTTTGCGCCGGCAGGCGCACATCAAGCTCGCCCGCGGCAAGGCGCGCGCTGGCGTCGGCGAGACGCCGCAAGCCGCGTGTAAGCCACGCGTAGAGCACCAGCGTGAACACCAGCGTTAGCGCCAGCGCAACGGCACCGGCAATCACGATCACGCGCATGAGCCCGTCGTTAGCGCTGTGCGGCAGATAGCCTTCGGCCACAAACAGCAGAACCAACATCAGGCACAGCACCAGCACCCCCGCCAGCAGCAGCCGCGAACGCAGGGAGAGATGGCGTTGATGGCGTTGCATTCAGCTCAGCGCGACAGGCGTTTGGTCAGCACGACCGAACGCCGCTGGTAGTTATACATCTCACGCTTTTGTGCCGGCAGATCATCGACGCTGACCTCGGCAAAGCCATGCTCCACGAACCAGTGCTCGGCGCGTGTCGTCAGTACGAACAGTTTTTTAAAGCGCTGCCGCCGCGCGCGCTGTTCCATCGCCTCCAGCAAACGCTCGCCGGCATCGTGGCCGCGAAATTCGGGATGCACTACCAGACACGCCAGTTCTGCGGCACGCTCTTCGGCAAAGGGATACAGCGCGGCGCAGCCGATAATCATGCCGTCGCGGTCGAGCACGGCAAAGCGCCCGACTTCCATTTCCAGCAAATCGCGGCTGCGTTTGACCAGTGTGCCATCGGCCTCCAGCGGCTCGATCAAGCGCAGAATGCCGCCGATGTCGGTGATTTTCGCGTCGCGCAAATTCTCCACCGGATCGGGCGCGATCATGGTGCCCACACCCTGATGCGTGAACAACTCTTGCAGCAGGGCACCATCGGTATGGCGCGATATCAGGTGCGCGCGCGCCACGCCCTGCTCGCACGCGCGCACCGCGCACGGCAAATAAAACCGGGCATCGCCATCGAGCGTGGAATCTTTGCGCGCCAGCAGTTTGCGCGCCTGCAACGGCGTGAGTTCGCGCAACAATCCGCCGCGCGCGTTGGTCGCACCCGGCCGATCCATCATGAATATCAGCTTCTCCGCGCCCAGTGCTATCGCCACCGCTTCGGCAATATTCTCCAGCGCCACGTTGAAGATTTCACCCGTCGCTGAATAGCCCAGCGGCGACAGCAGCACCAGTTCGCCAAAGTTCAGACGGTCGCGTATCGCCGGCACGTCGATCTTGCGCACTTCGCCGGTGTGCTGAAGATCAATACCGTCGAGAATACCGATGGGCTTGGCCGTCACGAAATTACCGCTCGACACGCGTATGTCGGCGCCCGCCATCGGTGAGCCGGGCAGCCCCATCGACAACAAGGCTTCGATTTCCACCCGCAGCCGTCCGCTGGCTTCTTTGGCGCAGGCGAGCGTGATGTCATCGGTCACGCGCAGGCCCTGCACGTAGCGCGTGCGGTGCCCCAATTCTTTCAGCTTGGCGTCGATCTGCGCGCGCGCGCCGTGTACCACCACCAGCCGCACACCCAGTGCCGCGAGCAGGTTCAGGTCATGATTGAGGCCGACAAAGCGGTCTTCAGAAATCGCTTCGCCGCCGAACGCGATGACAAAGGTACGTCCGCCAAACGCATGGATGTACGGCGCTGCGGCACGAAACCACTGCACGAACTTGTCGGGGGACGGGGGCACCATCGGCATAAGAAGGCATCAAGCCTATAAAGTGTTTAAAAACAATATATTACGCGATATCAGCCCGTAATCCAAGCAATCAACACCAGCGGTTCAGCAGTCGCCCCACAGCGCTTGCATCGCCGCGAGCGCGGCCACGGCCGCGGTTTCGGTGCGCAATATACGGGGCCCCAGCGCGAGCGGGGTAAATCCAGCAGTCAGCGCAGCCTGTGTCTCAAGCGCATTCCAGCCGCCTTCCGGGCCGACCAGTAGCGTCACTCTGCCTGCGGGTCGCTCCCATTCGCGCAGGCGCGTGGCCGCGGCATGCGGTGACAACAAAAAGCGCATGCCGTCCGCCGGCGAAAGTCCGCCCAGCCATTTCATCAGCGGCAGCACCGGCAGCACCGCAGGCAGCAGATTGCGGCCGCACTGTTCGCACGCCGCGGCAGTGACCGATTGCCAATGCGCGACGCGGCGCTCGCCGCGTTCCGCCGTCAGACGCACGACGCTGCGCTGCGTAATCAACGGCTGTATCGCGCTCACGCCGAGTTCGACGCTTTTTTGCACGGTGTAATCCATGCGCTCGCCACTGGAAATACCTTGCGCGAGCACGATGTCGAGCGGCGATTCACGGCTCGCTTCGATGCGCGCCGTTACCGTCAACGTCAATCCGGATTTATCAACGCGTTTAATCAGCGCCGGATATTCGCCGCCGCGCCCATCGAACAAGGTGAGCGGCGCGCCAGCCTGCAGCCGCAGCACGTGAATCACGTGGTGCGCTTGTCCCGCCACCACGCGGCACTCGCCGTGATCGGCAATGACGCCGGGAAAATATATTCTGGTCAATGTATTAACCTGGACTG
>JAYVQD010000122.1:0-9596 GCA_043777275.1 Nitrosomonadales bacterium | reverse complement strand
TGGGGGCGTACGAAAAAATCGTCGTGCGCGCGCATGGCGAAGTTGATCCTCAGTTGGCCGGCAATGCCCTCATTACCGACATCAACCAGGCCCCGCGCAACGCGCGCGGCAGGGTCGAGTATTCAACCGACGTGGTGATTCTCAAACCCTTGGACCTCGCCAAGGGCAACGGGCGCATGCTGTATGACGTGGTCAATCGCGGCCGTATGGTAGCGCTGGATAATTTTAACGATGCGCCGCGTACTAACGCCGTGGCCACGGCGGCGCATGCCGGCAACGGCTACCTCATGCGGCAGGGCTACGCCGTGGTGTGGTCGGGTTGGGAGAGCGATACGATTATCGGCGCAGCCGGTGGCGCCTTAACCGCCAAGCTGCCGGTGGCGCGCAACGCCGACGGCACGCCCGATGGCACGCCCGATGGTACGCCTATTACCGGGCGCATAACCTTCGAGCATGCCTTCGACACCTCTCCGTCCGATCGATTCAGCTTGCTCTATCCGGCGGCGACGCGCGATCAGGCGCAAGCGACGCTGTCGGTGCGCGCCCATGCGCGAGACCCGCGCAAAATCGTTCCGGCGCATCTTTGGTCTTATGTCGATCCGCGCACGGTGCGGGTTGAACGTGGTGACCCTTTTCTGGCGGGCTACGACGCAGGCGCCGCGTATGAATTGATCTACCCGGCGGCCGATCCGCTGGTGCTGGGCTTGGGATTCGCCGCGACGCGCGATGTGGTGTCGTGGCTGCGGCACGAAAACACAGAAGCCAATCCGCTGCGCAGTGCGGTGCGTTATGTGCTTGCCCACGGCACGTCGCAGAGCGGGCGTTATCTCAAGGGTTTCGTGCAGTGGGATTTTAATCGCGACGAAGCGGGGCGGCGCGTTTTTGACGGCATCAATCCGCATATCTCCGGTGCACACGCGATCGAAAGCAACGACCGTTTCGGTGACGCCAACGCCACCGGCAGGCCGTTTCACCGCTATGCCATCGCCAAAATGGCGTTTCCGTTCACCTATGACGTGCGCACCGATCACCTGACCGGGCAACGCGACGGAATTTTCGCGCGCTGCCGCACCACCAACACCTGTCCGAAAGTGATTCATACCGACAGCGGAAACGAGGCCTTTCTCAAAGCGATGAGTCTCGTGTCGACCGATGGACAAGGGCGCGATATCGACCTGCCGTCCGACGTCAGGATGTTCTTCATCGGCAGCACGCAGCATGCGCCGGCGGCCAAACCCACCGCAGGCATTTGCCAGCAGCCCGGTAATCCGAGCGATTGGCGTCCGTACGTGCGCGCGCTGGTGGCTTCGCTGGATGCCTGGGTAACGGCGGACACGGCGCCGCCCGCCAGTCGCTATCCCAGGATGTCGGATGGGACGCTGGTGCCTGCGCAGCCGCCGTCCGCGCGGGGCTTTCCCGCGATCCCCGGCGTGACCTACAACGGCTGGTATTACCCGGTACGCCTGATCGACAAGAGCCGCCTGCCGTACACGGCGATTCCCGGTAAGGATTATGTGGTGCTGGTTCCCAAGGCCGACGCGGATGGCAATGAGTTGGGTGGCATTCGCACGGTGGACGCGCAGGCGCCGCTCGCTACTTACACCGGCTGGGCCGTGCGGCGCGCCGGATTTGCCGAAGGTGAGGACTGTGCGTTGCAGGGGCAGATGATTCCGTTCGCCGTCACGCGCGCCGAACGGATGGCAAAAGGCGATCCGCGACTTTCCGTCGAAGAGCGTTACGCCACGCCGGCGGCGTACGTTGAAGCGGTGCAACGCGCAGTGCATGATCTGCTGCGCCAACGGCTGCTGCTGCAAGAGGACGCGAACGCGATGCTCAAAAAGGCGGATGCGGCGCCACTCGCGAAGTGATTACCATTAATTTATTGTAACTATTTGTTTTTAAACGATATTTATGAGGTGAGGTATGCCCGCTATCGAGACCACACAACAACTGCGCACGATGTATTTACCAGCCAAAGAGCGCGCGGTAAAAAAACAAATGCCGCGTCTCGATCAACATTGCAAAAATTTTCTGACGCATGTTCGATTTGCCGTGCTGTCGACCTGCGACGCGCAGGGCAACCTGGACGCTTCACCGCGCGGCGGCGAAGCCGGTTTTATCAAAGCGATGGATGACAACACCGTGATCATTCCCGACTGGACCGGCAACAATCGTCTCGATACGTTTACCAACATAATTGAAAGCGGCCGCATCGGCGCGATTTTTCTGGTGCCCGGTGTCGATGAAGCGCTGCGTATCAACGGCGCCGCGAGCCTGCGTACCGACGAAGCGTTTACCTCGCTGTGCGAAGTGAACGGGCGTTTCCCCAAGCTGGTGGTGCATATCACGGTGAAGGAGGCCTATCTGCATTGCGCCAAAGCGATCATGCGCGGGCAACTGTGGATGCCCGAGGCTAAAGTCGAACGCAACGTGCTGCCAACGATGAATGAAATGCTGCGCGATCAAATCAACCAGACCGAACCCGCCGAGCCGCAGGAAGTGATGTGGGCGCGGCATGCGACGGAACTTTACGCCACCAAATAGCCATCGTTGGCTGAACGGAGCGCCTCATGCAACCGAATATTCATCTGAACTGGGTCGCGATGGCGGCCGCCATGCTGGCGGTGGTGGTGATTGGCTTCCTGTGGTACGGCCCGCTGCTGGGCAAGGCGTGGTTGAAAGAAATCGGCATCGCCGCCGATCACAAGCCCGATCCGAAAATCATGCAGCGCGGCATGATCCTGATGGTGATCGGCGCGTTCCTGATGGTCTACGTGCTCGCGCACAGCATCGAAGTGTGGCGCCCTTCGTCGTGGAAGCTCGAAGGCGACCAGCCGCACGCCACCTACGGTTTCTTCGGCGCATTTTTTCCGTGGCTGGGGTTTTATATCCCGCTGCTGTTTAACAGCGTGGCGTGGGAAGGCCGCTCGTGGAAACTGTTCAGCATCAACGCCGGTTACCACTTTGCCGCGCTGCTGGCGGCGGGGATGATACTGTCGTACTGGCGCTAGGCTTGTGTTTATGCGGGCGACAGCACATGTATCACGCGCCCCGCGAGCATGTCCTTGACCTTGGCGCCATAGGCTGCCATGTGCGGCGCGGCGGCATGCGCTTTTAATGCCGCCGCGTCGCGCCACTTTTCAACAAAGACGAAAGTATCCGCGCCGAATTGGGTCTGAAAACTACCCATTCCCTCGGCGTCGACGGCAAGGCTGTATTCGATGCAGCCGTCCTCCGCACGCACGGCGGGAATGTTGGCGCGGGCGATTTCCAGCACTTTGTCACGCAGGCCGGGCTGGGCGGTGATGATGGCGACGACGTGGATCATGGGGGTCTCCTGAAATTAACCGCTGCGAACCGATGCAAAACTCGGTACTGCGGGGTAGTTTAATGGAAGAAATGCGGGTGTAACTATAGCCGATACTTTATGGCGATTTCGTTGCGTGCAAAGCCTAAACCCGACTGGTCGCTATCTCATGATGGTAGTGGCAGAGAGCGCCGATGGTATCCTATCCGTCGGGGTAGGGCAGTGAATAGGACGGGGTGACGTAATTCGCTGCGTGCCAGTTTGTCGGTTCGCATTTCCAGGTAAGAACTCAAGAATGAAAATAACGCCTTACCATGCAAAATACTTTGCCTACGAGCTGACCAAAAGGTGCTCTTCCGATAGCATCGAAAAGCTTGCCGGCGCGGTTGCCGGTGCGCAGGTCGATCTGAATCCGCATCAGGTAGACGCCGCGCTGTTTGCGTTTAACTCGCCGTTGTCCAAAGGCGCGTTGCTTGCGGATGAAGTGGGTTTGGGCAAAACCATCGAGGCCGGGCTGGTGCTGTCGCAGAAATGGGCGGAACGGAAACGCCGTATTCTGGTCATCACGCCGTCCAATCTGCGCAAGCAGTGGCATCAGGAATTAACCGAAAAGTTCTTCCTGCCCTGCCAGATTCTGGAGACCAAGCCCTATAACGCCGCGATCAAGTCCGGGAATTTCAAGCCCTTCGAAACCCGTGACGCGATCGTTATCTGTTCTTACCAGTTTGCCTGCAACAAGGCGGCGGATGTCGCAAACACGCCTTGGGACCTCGTGGTCATTGACGAAGCGCACCGCCTGCGCAACGTATACAAGCCGTCCAATGTTATTGCCAATACCCTCAAGCAGGCACTCAAGGATCGGCACAAGCTGCTGTTGACGGCTACACCGTTGCAGAATTCCTTATTGGAACTCTTTGGACTGGTCAGCTTTATTGACGAGCTGGCCTTTGGCGATCTACGAAGCTTCCGGGAACAATATTCAAACCTGAATCAGGAGCAGGTATTTCTGATGCTCAAGCAGCGGCTTAAACCGGTGTGCCACCGCACGTTGCGGCGGCAAGTTACTTCCTACATTCCCTTCACCAAGCGCCATCCCCTGGTGGAGGAATTCACGCCGGAGGAGGGCGAGGACCGCCTCTACCATCTGGTTTCCGAATATTTGCAGCGAGACAATTTGCAGGCGCTGCCCGCCAGCCAACGCTCTCTCATGACGCTGGTGCTGCGCAAGCTGCTGGCATCTTCGACCTTTGCCATTGCGGGCGCGCTGACTTCGATTGCAAATCGCCTCCGGGAAAAACTGCGCCAACTGGAACCCGCGCAAACGCTGGAAGACGAACTCGACGCCGATTACGAGGCGCTCGACGAAACCGCCGAGGAGTGGGCCGACGAAGGGGACGAGGCAATCACGCCCCTTTCCGAATCTGACCGCGCCGCGCTGGAGCGTGAAATCGCCGATCTCGACGAGTTCGCCCGCTTGGCGACTTCCATTGATCACAATGCAAAGGGCAAAGCGCTGATCAAAGCCCTTGCCGTGGCCTTTGCCAAGGCCAAAGAGCTTGGTGCCGCGCAGAAAGCGATCATTTTTACAGAATCCCGCCGCACGCAGAATTACCTGCTGCGGGCGCTGGCCGACAGCCCATTCGCAGAAGGCATTGTGCTGTTCAACGGCTCGAACACTGATGAGCGATCGAAAGAAATCTACGCAGCCTGGATAGCGCGCCATCAGGGCACGGATCGTGTCACGGGTTCCAAATCGGCGGATATGCGCTCAGCCCTCGTGGATTACTTTCGCGAGCAAGGGCGCATCATGATAGCCACCGAGGCGGGCGCGGAAGGCATCAATCTGCAATTCTGCTCATTGGTGGTCAACTACGATTTGCCGTGGAACCCGCAGCGTATCGAACAACGCATCGGCCGCTGCCATCGTTACGGCCAGAAGCATGACGTGGTGGTAGTCAATTTCATCAACCGCAAAAACGAAGCTGACCGGCGCGTTTTCGAGTTGCTATCCGAGAAATTCAAACTCTTTGACGGTGTGTTCGGCACCAGTGACGAAGTGCTTGGAGCCATCGAATCAGGGGTCGATTTCGAGAAACGCATAGCCAATATTTACCAGCAATGCCGCAAGACCGAGGAAATCAAGTCTGCCTTTGATCAGCTCCAGCTTGAACTCAATTTCGAGATCACCGAGGCCATGACGCAAACCCGGCGCAAGCTGCTGGAGAATTTTGATGACGAAGTTCGGGAAAAGCTCAAGGTTCGCGACCAAGATTCCCGCGCTGCATTGGGGCGCTTTGAGCAGTTGCTGATGCTGCTTACCCGCCACGAGTTGGTTGATTTTGCTGAATTTCCAAGCGATTTCTCGTTTCGGTTGCGTGAATCGCCTGATCCGGCGAGAGCGGCCGAAATTCCGTTGGGGCTGTATGAGCTTCCGCGCCGGTCGGGTGAAGCGCATACCTACCGGCTCAATCATCCGTTGGCGGAGGCTCTGATCGAGCAGGCGAAGCGCCGGGTATTGCCGGCAGCGGAGGTCTTACTGGATTACGCCGATCACGACGGCAAGATCAGTATTCTGGAGCCGTTGGTCGGGCAGAGTGGCGAACTGACACTGTCCCTGCTGTCGGTCGAGGCGCTGGACCACGCCGAGGATCATTTGATTCTCGCCGCGATTACCGACGGCGGGCAATTGCTGGATGATGAGACGGCTAAGCGGCTCATGTCGTTACCCGGCAGCGTTATTGGCGAACGTGCCAACGGTCCGCAGCCTGGGCTCGAAACCGTCACTCGCCAGCGCCAAACCACCATACAGCGTGAGATTTCCGAGCGTAATGCCCACTTCTTTGAGGCCGAAGTCGATAAGCTGGATGGTTGGGCCGATGACCTGAAAGTGGGGCTGGAGCGGGAAATCAAGGAACTGGATCGCCAGGTCAAGGAAGCACGGCGCGGCGCCACAGCGGCGCTTACGCTGGAAGACAAGCTCGCCGGCCAGAAACGGATCAAGGAGATTGAGTCACAGCGAAACCAGAAGCGGAGATCGCTTTTTGACGCCCAGGATCAGGTCGATAAACAGCGCGATGAACTGATTTCACGGATCGAGGGCAAGCTGGTTCAAAAAGTGGGTAGCAAGGAATTATTCAGCATCCGATGGCGGTTAAGTTAGCTGTGCAAAATTTGGCAGCGCTTATTACACGCGGAAGCGGAATTGTAGAAAAAACTCATATTTATCAAATTGTTACAATAACATTAGCGCATCAATGGCTCGAGAATAGTGCGCGCGGCTTTACTCCCAACCAGCCTTCTGAATAAACAATTTAATAACTGAAATTTATATTTTAATTGTATTTTTTGCATATTTTATGCAATATACAGGTATTAATTTATATTTATGAGTATTTATGATCATAGAATTCCGTGCGGCTAACTTTCGTTCCTTGAATGAGGCCCAGACCTTGTCACTCGTCGCGGGATCCACGAGTGAACTGATTGCCGAAAACACCATCGAATCGGGCCTCCGGGGGTTTCCCAAGCTGTTGCGATCCGCAGTGATCTACGGTGCGAACGCGGCTGGCAAAACCAACTTGCTGCGCGCACTTCAATTCATGCAGCGTTTGGTGCTCAACTCGGCCACCGCATCCCAACCGGGCAGCCGAATCGTCCATACCCCCTTCAGGCTGAGCGAGGCGACCAAAAGCAAGCCGAGTGAATTCGAGGTGGTATTTATCGACGAGGGCGTACGTTACGAGTATGGATTTTCGGCAGACGCCGAGCGGATTCACGGCGAATGGCTGATTGCCTATCCGCACGGTCGCCCCCAGAACTGGTTCGAGCGCACGTATCACGCCGACAAAAAAGAATATGAATGGCACTTCAGTACCAAGCTGAAGGGCAGCCCGCGCGTATGGCGGGATGCGACGCGCGAAAACGCCCTTTTCCTGTCCACCGCGATACAACTCAATAGCATGCAACTGCGCCCGATATTCGATTGGTTCCAGAAAAAACTGGTCATGATCTTTGGCAACGAACTGGGAGAACTCCAGCTTAACCCCGCGCTGACCTACCAGTTGCTTGAGCAGCCGGACGGCAAACAAAAGGTACTGCAGTTTGTTCGCGCGGCAGACCTTGGAATTGACGATTTATCCATGCAGCGAATACCAATGGGTCAGGCTGTGATGATGGAAGGCAACCTGGCACGTGAGCCGGGGTCGCCGGGCCCGGTCCCCACGGTCGTGCGCGTGACATCTCTGCACAAGGCGGTTGACTCCACTACGCCGGTTCCGATGGATCTTGGCGAGGAGTCAAAAGGCACGCGGATACTTATCGATTCCGCAGGGGCATGGTTGAACGTGCTCAATAACGGAGAGGTCATCCTCTACGACGAATTGGATACCAGTCTGCACCCATTGATGACGCGTTTTCTGATCCGGTTGTTTCATAGCCGTACGACGAATCCGAACAATGCGCAACTCATCTTCACGACCCACGATACGTCTCTGCTGGACGGCGATCTGTTTCGCAGGGATCAGGTCTGGTTCGTTGAGAAGGATGAGAAAAGCGCATCGCATGTCTATCCGCTGTCCGACTTTAGCCCGCGCAAGGATGAGGCGCTTGAGCGGGGTTACCTGAAAGGCCGTTACGGAGCGTTGCCTTTCATCGGCGAACTGAAGCTCTGATGGCAAGACGCAACCCGCGGCCGGCGAAGAGCTACCGGCGTAAAGAGGCGATTCGTGAACCCTACGATGTGGTTCTGATCGTCTGCGAAGGCAAGAAAACCGAGCCCGAATACCTGAAGGGCCTGCAAAGGAGCAGTCGGCTAAGCAATGCAAATATCACGATACTTCCCGGCGATGGAACCGACCCTGTCAGCATCGTCAAGCATGCGCTCAAATTGTATCGACAAGCAGATGGCGCCTACGATCGCGTGTTCTGCGTATTCGACCGGGATGGCCATGTGAATTACCAGCAGGCGTTAGACCAGGTGGCAAAATCACCGCTCGGCAAGAAGGGGAAGCTTGTTGCAATTACCTCCGTGCCGTGTTTCGAGTTTTGGGTTTTGCTGCATTTTGAATATACGGCGGCGCCCTTCACAGCCGTTGGCGGCAAGTCGGCCTGTGAAAAAGTAATCGAAAAAGTCCGCGCGCATTTTCCGGAATATCAGAAGGCCATGGTTGGGGTATTCGAGAGCCTTCTTCCGCGTGCGGATACAGCCATCACTCGCGCCCAATCGCTCGCACAACACAATCTTGCAACCGGAACGTCGAACCCAGCGACCAAGGTTCATGAATTGGTAACGTATTTGCAGGGATTGAAGCGATAACGGCAATAGTAGACAGTGCATTCAGGAAACATCATGACAAACAATCAACTGCCTGTACACGGCAAGAAGACGTTTGAAGAACTCAAGCTCACCAACGAGCACGGAGCCGAATACTGGAGCGCTCGCGATTTGCAGCCCCTGCTCGGCTATACGCAATGGCGCCGTTTTGAGCAGGCAATCAAACGTGCCATGACCTCTTGTGAAACATCGGGCAACAGCCCTGCGAACCATTTTGCCGGCGCCGGCAAAATGGTTAATCTTGGCTCCGGTAGCCAGCGCGAAGTTGATGACTACCAGCTCTCCCGCTTTGCCTGCTACCTCATAGCCCAGAACGGCGACCCGCGCAAACCTGAAATCGCCCAGGCGCAGAAATATTTCGCTGTGCAGGCGCGCCGTCAGGAGCAGAGCGACCAAGCCGCCGCTGACATGGAGCGGCTGGAACACCGCAAGCAAACAGCCGAAGAGTTCAAGGCATTATCCGGCGCGGCGCAGGATGCCGGTGTGCAAAGCAAAATGTTCGGCGTGTTCCACGACGCCGGCTACAAGGGGCTGTATGGCGGCTTGGGGCGCGATAGTATCAAACAGCGCAAGGCCATTCCCGAAAAAGACAACCTGCTCGATCGTATGAACGCTACCGAACTGGCTGCCAACCAGTTTCGCATGACCCAGACCCGCGACAAGCTCGCCCGCGACCGTGTAGGCAATCAGGCACATGCGATCCAGACTCATGAGCAGGTCGGCAAGGAAGTGCGCGATGCCATCAAGCGCATTGGCGGCACTTTGCCAGAAAATATTCCGCCAGCCGAGCACATCAAGGAAGTGGAAAAACGGGTCAAGACCGCGATCCCGAAGTTAACGCTGGACGAGCGTGAAGCTGGTGGTTTACTGGGCGATGCAAACGACACACGCAAGGACAAGTGAGATTATTCATGACCGAACCAACTATCATTTGCCCCAACTGCAAGACCGAGATCA
>JAYVQD010000121.1:0-2482 GCA_043777275.1 Nitrosomonadales bacterium | reverse complement strand
CGTGCGCCAATGCCAACACGCGCGCCGCATCGGTGATGATCCGCGCACCGCTTTTTTTCAGATCCACCTTGCCGTCGTCATCGACGGTGAATTCGCGCACCCACCCGAGCGGCGGCGCGGTGGTGAGCGCGTTGCGCGCCATGTGATGCAGGAATAGCTGTGCCCGCCCGCTGGAGGCGCTCTGCACGAGGTGTTCGCGCAATGCGTCCGCCAGCATGGCATGGCCCGCAATCGCACGAAAGTCGAAATAAATCGACGCATCGAGCAGCGCTTGCTCATGGGGATGTTCGATCCAGCCGCTAAACCGCTCACGCCACGCTGCCAATGGCAGGCAGAGTTCAGGATTGCGCGCCATGATCGCACCCTCGCACAGGGGAAATCCACAGGCATCAAGCGTATCGTTGATGCGGCTCGCGCACGCCAGCAGTCGCGCGCGAAACGCCGGGGTATCCTCGGCATCGGCAAAGACGATTCCGTTGTCCTGATCGGTGGCGAGGGTCTGCTCGATCCGGCCCTCACTGCCAAACGCAAGCCAGCACCAGGTATGCTCTGGCAGTTTTGCCGCAGCGGACTCAAAGCGCACAATGCGGCGGGTCAAGGTGTCGTTGAGGGCGGAGATCATCGACATCAGTTGCTCGGCGCCCGTGCCCTGGCCCAGCAGCCCCCCGGTCAGACTGCGGATGTCGCGCGCAGTCTGCTGAAAAGCGTCAAGACCGGCCGCTGCGCCGATGTCCCGGTTGATCTGCCGGATACTGACGCGTTGCAGCGCGAAGAGATCGCGCTCGGTAATCACGCCGGCCAGATGCCGCGCCTCGGTGACGACGACGTGCCGTATGCCGTGCTGTGCCATGGCGAGCGCGGCATCATTCGCCGTGCTGTCGGCATCAAGGCACACCGGGTTGGCGGTCATCACCGACTGCAACGGCGCATCCAGATTGATCGCGGCAAGCGTCACGCGGCCCAGCACGTCATGCGCGGTGAGGATGCCGATGGGACGGCGCGCCTCATCGACCGCCACCACCGACCCCACTTTGTTGGCATGCATCAATTCCAGCGCATGCCGCACAGACGCATCGGCACTGCACGCAACCGGCGCACGCCGGATTAACGTACGCAGCGCGGTCAAAGTGGACTGCCGCTCGCCCCATGTGGCCGAGTACTGCTGCGCGAGCATGCGTCTCGATTGCCGCAAAAGCGCCCCCAGGCGATCGGTGCAGAAATGGCGAAACGGCGCGCTTAACTCGATCAGTCGCTCGACGTGGCTGCGTGGCAAGCGGTAGCAGAAGGTGTCCTCGGTTGCAGCATACGTGCCCGTCACTGCCCGTTTCTCCATCAGCGCGGTCAGCGGAAAACACTCCCCCGCACCCAGCACTACAACATCGCTGTCCTCATTGCCCTCACTGTTCTCGGCGAGCCAGGGCAAAGGCTGGCGCACCCGTACCGCACCGCGCTTGACGATATACAGATAGTCCGGCAGGACGGATTCAGGCGTCAGTATCGCGGACGCCTCCGGGAAATAGGTCAGTTCAATATGGCGCGCGAGGTAATCCAGCGCCACCGCATCCAGGGCATCGAACGGTGGATACGCGGCGAACCACGCCACCATGGCATCCCGCAAATCCGTTTGAACATCACGCGCCACGTTCACCGCTCCTTGCTGTGTGCGCTGTAGCTCTGGTTCGCGCAATGAATTCGATGTTTTGTCTGCTCACAGTCGCTCCGCACGCCGATAGCCGCGCCAGGCCGCACTCAGCTTACGCTGCAACGCCGCAGTGCGCTCGGCACGCCACGATGCCAGTGCTGCGTGCAGTGCGCGAGCAGCACGCCCGCGCCGCTGCGCGAGCGCAGCCGCCACTTGGTGTTCAGCGACTTCAAGGTCGTTCATTGCGCCCAGTATATTCTGCAGCCTTGAAAGAGACGCCAGGATAACGCGCACGGCGCCGCGCCCGAACAGCGTGCCAAAACTATCCACCGCGTAGCGCAGCTTCTTGATTTGGATACGCAGCGCGTGCAGTTGCCGGGCATCCCGTTCCGTGATCGCGTGAGCGTGAGCGCGCACCTTGGCATCGCGGCGCTCGATCAAGCGGTGCGCGAAATCATGCGCCGAACCATCTAGCACGGCCCGCTGCCGCCTCGATGCTGCCGCCCGCCACGCGTCGTCGGCAAGCTGCCGCAAAAAACCGTGCATGAAGCGCTGATAACGGCGTGTGCCGAGCGCCCGGTGCACCTTGGCCGAGGCCGCACGCCGCCGCGCGTCCCACGACGCGTCGAGCCGCACCAGCAGTGGATTCGGACCCAGCGCAGCGCGCAGCGGCGGCCAGATTTCAGTCGCAAATACATCGGCATCGCGCGCCGGACCCAACGCGCGCGCAAGCCACTTCAATTCGCCGATGAGCGGTCGCACCGCCGCCTTTGGCAGCACCTTCCTGTACGCACTCAACAACGAACGCAAGCGGCGCACCGCGACGCGCATTTGGTGCAG
>JAYVQD010000120.1:0-9636 GCA_043777275.1 Nitrosomonadales bacterium | reverse complement strand
TTCGCCAGACGTGCCGTCGAGAGCGCGAAACGCTCTTAACAGAAAAAGCGCACAATTCATGTGCTACAAAACCGGACAAGTCTAAAAACCCGCGACATTATTTTACTCCGTGTAGGTTGCTACCGCGCGGTGACTTATAATTCCGCGCATGACCAGACACATCGCCTGTTTGACCTTCGATTTCGATGCCATGTCGGGATTTATCTCACGCGGCATGACCTCGCCGTCGCCGATTTCGCGCGGCGAGTTTGGCGCGAATGTGGGGGCGCAGCGCATTCTCGATCTGTTGAAAAAGTATGATGTGCCGAGCAGTTGGTACATCCCCGGCCACACGCTCGAAACGTATCCCGATCAATGCCGGCGCGTGTTCGATGCCGGGCACGAGATTGGGCACCACGGCTGGACGCATGTGCCGCCGGCACTGATGACGCGCGAGCAGGAAGAAGAAGGCCTGGTGCGCGCCAATGTGCAGATCAGAAAACTCACGGGTAAATACGCGCGCGGCTACCGTTCGCCGTCGTGGGATTTGAGTCCGCACTCGGTGGAGCTGTTGCTCAAGCATAATTTTACGTACGACAGCAGCATGATGGGCGACGACTACACGCCGTATCGCGTACGGCAGGGCGATATCATCGAGCTGGAGAAGCCTGCAGTGTTCGGCAAACCCACGAAGCTGATTGAAATGCCGATCAGTTGGTCGCTCGACGATTACCCGCATTTTGAATTTGTGCGCACCAACACCACGATTCTGCCGGGCAACATGAACGCGCATCACGTGTTGCAAAACTGGACCGATGATTTTATGTATCTGCACGATCATCTGGATTGGGGCGTGATTACCTACACCTTCCACCCGTTTGTGATTGGGCGCGGGCATCGCATGATTGTGCTGGAGAAATTAATTCGCACGCTCAAGGACAACGGCGCGGTGTTCATGCGCTTGGGCGATGCGGCTACCGAGTTTGACGGGCATGTGGCTTTATCTTAATATATTGAATAAAAACATATACTTACGATATATAACCCGCGTCGCGCTGATTGCGGTGGTCGCAGTCATCACGGCAGCGGCGGGCGCGAGCGACGTGGTTACGGTCGGCTCCAAGCGCTTTACCGAATCGTACATCCTCGGCGAGATCGTCGCTCAGCGCATCCAAAGTTCAGGCACGGCGCGCGCGGCACACCGGCAGGGCCTGGGTAACACCGCGATTCTGTTTTCCGCCTTGAAGAGCGGCGCCATTGATGTGTATGCGGATTACACCGGCACGCTGGCGTTTGAGTTGCTCGGTCTGAACAGCGTGCCGGCTCTGAATGAATTGAGCGCAGCGCTGGATGCACATGGCCTGGCCGCGGGCGTGCCGCTGGGATTTGGCAATTCCTATGCGCTGGCGATGTCGAAAACACGCGCGGCAGAATTGGGAATCGCGAGCATTTCTGATTTGCAGCGGCACGCGTCCTTGCGCTATGGCTTGTCGCAGGAGTTCCTGAATCGCAAAGACGGCTGGCCCACGCTGCGTCAAGCGTATACGTTATCAGCGCAACCGGTGGGCCTTGACCACGGTCTCGCCTACGAAGCGATCAAAAGCGGCACGCTGGATGTGATCGATGTGTACACCACCGATGCCAAGCTCGGGCGCTACGGCTTGAAAGTGTTGACGGATGACCGCGCGTTTTTTCCGCCGTACGAAGCGGTGCTGGTCTATCGCAAGGATTTGCCGCAACGCCATCCTGCGGCGTTCAAGGCGCTGACGCCGCTGGCGCGCAGCGTATCGAGCGAGGCGATGATCCGCATGAACGCAGCGGCTGAATTGGATGGTCAGCCATTTTCACGCATTGCGGCGGATTTTCTCGCGGCGGGTGGTGCTGCGTCGAAACCGTCGACGATGCAGCCACGCCCCGGTTGGCTGGCCCAATTGTTCGCAGCGGATTTCTGGCGGCTGACGGGCGAGCATTGTCTGCTGGTGTTCGGTTCACTGGCATTGAGCGTGTTGGCCGGCGTGCCGCTGGGGGTGTGGGCGGCGCGATCGCGGCGCGCGCAGCCGTTTGTTTTGGGTATCACGGGCGTGTTGCAAACCATACCGGCGCTGGCTTTGCTGGCGTTTCTGATCGCGGCCATGGGCACCATCGGGATCGCGCCGGCGATCATTGCCTTGTTTCTGTACGGCTTGCTGCCCATCGTGCGCAATACCGAAACCGGGCTCACGGGCATCGCGCCGGGGTTGCGCAAAGCCGGGCAGGCGCTTGGTTTGCGTTCGGGCGCGGTCATGCGTTTGATCGAATTGCCGCTGGCGCTGCCGTCGGTGCTGGCGGGGATCAAGACCTCGGCGGTAATTAACGTGGGCACCGCCACGATTGCGGCTTTTGTCGGTGCGGGCGGCTATGGCGAGCGTATCGTGGCGGGCTTGGCGGTGAACGACCACGGCATGCTGCTGGCGGGTGCCGTGCCGGCGGCGGCGCTGGCTTTGTTAATCCAATGGGCATTTGAGCGGGCAGAGCGGCGGTTTCTATCCTATGGACTCCGAAACCCGTCACAATAGCGTTTGTTATGGATTGCGATGATTCGCGAGAACTTATTTTGCCCTTTCCTGTCTGTGCAGTATCGCGGGTTTCTCGCGTGAATTTTCGCGCGGCAGGCTGTATGTACGGCTGGCGGGTTGGGTATACTGCCACTTATGCATTTTGGCACGGTGTCCGGCCTGGACAACAAAGAAAACAGGGACGGGATTCATGAGTGACCGCGAAATCGACCAGCTGTTGGTCGAGCGCGCGCAGCGTGGGGATAAGCATGCGTTCGAGTTGCTGGTTACCAAGTATCAACGCAAGCTGATTCGACTGCTGTCCCGCTTTATCAGGGATTCGACCGAAGTGGAGGATGTAGCGCAGGAAGCCTTCATTAAAGCGTATCGCGCGTTGCCGAATTTTCGCGGCGACAGCGCGTTTTATACGTGGCTTTATCGTATCGGCATCAATACCGCGAAGAATTACCTGGTGGCGATGGGGCGCAGAGCGCCAACCTCCACCAGCATGGATGCGGAGGAGGCCGAGGAGCTGGGTGAGAGCAAGTTGTTGCAGGATGTGAACACGCCCGAGAACCAAATGATGAGCCGCCAGGTGGCGGAGACGGTGAACCAAACGCTGGAAAAATTGCCTGAAGAGTTACGCACAGCGATTACGCTGCGCGAGATGGAAGGCTTGAGTTACGAGGAAATAGCCTCGATCATGAGTTGCCCGATCGGCACCGTGCGATCACGGATCTTTCGGGCGCGCGAGGCGATAGCGGCGCAGTTAAAACCAATGCTGGACACAGGTAAAGACAGGAGATGGTGAAATGAAGGGCGTAGAGAGTGTATCGGCATTGATGGATGGCGAACTGGATGCCGCAGAAGCGGTGCGGGAAATCGCGCGCTTTAGACAAGGTGCGGCGCAGGATGAGGCTCAGAATGAGGCCCGCCACGACGCCTGGAATACCTATCATGCCATCGGCGACGTGATGCGCGGCGCACATGTGCCGGCGGCAGGCTTGTCCGCCGATTCCGATTTCTTGCGGCGCCTGAGCGATAAGCTGGCGCTGGAGCCCACGGTGCTGGCACCGCGTCTGCGCTTGCCCGCGGCGGCGGTGACCGCCAAAACCATTCAAGCCTACGCTTTGTCGGCGGCTGCGTCGGTGGCGGCTGTGGCGGTGGTGGGTTGGGTTGCCTTCAGTATGCTTGCGCCGGACGTGGGGCCAGGCACCTTGGCGCGCGCGCCGGTCGCCAAGCCGGCAGCCGTAGCATTGCAATCGCCGCCTGTGGTTCCGCTGGAATCGATCGAAGCGGTTGCCGCGGTGGCACCTGAGCACGTGCATGAATACCTGCTGGCGCATCAAGGCATTTCGCCCATCACAGCGATACAGGGTGTCACGCCGTACATCCGTACGGTTTCCAGCGCGGGCGACGCGTCCGGTTTGCGCTGAATAAAAATATGAAATATTGGTTGGTCGTTGCGGCAGTAGCCGCAGCCGCACCAGTGTGGGCGCAAGACGGCAGCGCCGCAAGCGGCGCGGGTAACGTCAGCGCGCTGGAATGGCTCAAGAAAATCGCGGATTCCTCGCGCACGGTGAACTATTCCGGCACCTTCGTCTATCAGTACGGTAGCCGCGTCGAGACCTCGCGCGTGGTGCATTACGTCAATCCGTCCGGGGGCGTATTCGAAAGACTGGAAACCCTTGATGGCCCATCGCGCGAAGTGGTGCGCGCCAACGATCACGTCACCGCCTATTTGCCGGACTCGAAAGTGGTGCTGGTTGAGCGGCGCAGCACCCGGCACCTGCCGGTGATGCTGCCGGAAAAGCTGTCTGACCTGACCAGTCAATATGAGGTCAAAAAACTGGCAAATGACCGCATCGGTGGATTCGAATGCGTGTGGGTCGGTGTCGCCCCCAAAGACAAACTGCGTTACGGGCGAAAGTTCTGCGCGGAGCTGAGTTCGGGGCTGCCGCTGCGCGCGCAAGTCTTCAATGAGCGCTCGGAACTCATTGAATCCTTTGGGTTTTCTCAGTTATCCATCGGCGGAAAATTTAACCGTGATCAAGTGGCTTCTAAATACGAAGCACAGGCGCTGGCACAGAAATGGCGCGTGGATCGCTCGGCTTTGAACGTGATGGAGCAGGCTGCGGATACGGGCTGGTCGGCCAACAATCTGCCGGCGGGATTTCGCAAGTCGATGGAGGTGAAACGCACCATCGTCGGTCGTCCGGTGGCGATGCCGCATTTGGTATATTCAGATGGCTTGGCGGCGATTTCAGTGTTTATTGAGCCCAAGGTGCGCGAGCTTGGCGTCAAGCCCTTGGCGAATCAGGGGGCCGTCCATATCTATAAGCGGGTGCATGGCGAGTTTGTCGTGACCGTACTGGGCGAGGCGCCAGCGGCCACCGTGATGCAGATTGCAAATTCCGTGGAACCCAAAAGTTCCACGCCAAAATAGTTAGAATATCGATATCGTATGGGTTTGTTACTCACAGGTGAATTGATGATTAGAAAAGCGCTGCTGGTTTTTTGTCTGCTGCTCCCGATGCAATCCATCGCGCAGCTACCGGATTTCACTGAGCTGGTTGAAAAGCAAGGCCCGGCAGTGGTCAATATCAGCACCACGCAAGGCGGCGTGCGCAATCCACTGGCACAACAGCTACCCAACGTGCCGGAAGACGATCCGTTTTTTGAATTCTTTCGCCGTTTTGCGCCAAACCCCGGCACGCCGCGCGAAAATCAATCGCAATCGCTGGGCTCTGGGTTCATTATCAACGCGGATGGTTACATTCTGACCAATGCGCATGTGGTGCAGGCGGCAGACGAGATTACCGTGCGCCTGACCGATAAGCGCGAGTTCAAAGCCAAGCTAATAGGCTCGGACCGGCGTACCGATATTGCGTTGATTAAGATCGAGGCGGCAGGGCTGCCCGTGGTCAAGTTTGGTGATCCTGCCAAGCTCAAAGTCGGTGAATGGGTAGTGGCTATCGGTTCGCCTTTTGGATTTGACAACACCGTGACCAAAGGCATTGTCAGCGCCAAGGGGCGTTCGTTGCCGCAAGAAAATTTCGTGCCCTTCATTCAAACCGACGTGGCGGTGAACCCCGGCAACTCGGGCGGCCCGTTGTTCAATATGCGCGGTGAAGTGGTCGGCATCAATTCGCAAATCTACAGCCGCACGGGCGGCTTCATGGGGCTGTCGTTCGCCATTCCGATCGACGTGGCTAACGACATCGCGCAACAGTTGCGCACCACCGGCAAGATTACACGAGGCCGTATCGGCGTGGTGATTCAGCCGGTAACCAAAGAACTGGCGGATGGCTTTGGCTTGCCCAAACCGCAGGGCGCGCTGGTGAATTCAGTGGAAAAGGGCGGTCCTGCAGAGAAAGCCGGTATAGAAGCGGGCGATGTAATTTTGCGTTTTGACAACAAGCCGATTACCGCTTCCGAAGACTTGCCGCGTATTGTGGGCGGCACCCGCCCCGGCAACAAAGCCACGGCGCAAGTCTGGCGCAATAAAGCGTCGCGCGATGTGCAGTTGGTGGTGGCGGAGTTACCCGACGACGCACGAGCGCAGCAGCAGCAGCGTGGCGGACGGGGTCAGAAACCGCCGGCGGCGACGCCGAATGCATACGGCATGGCGTTATCGGAGTTGACCGAAGCGCAACGCAAAGAACTCAAAGTGGAGATCGGCGTAGCGGTGGGTGAAGTGCAGGGCGCCGCAGCGCGCGCCGGTTTGCGCCGCGGCGATGTGATTCTGGCGGCGAATAATCAGGACGTCAAAACCGTCGAACAGTTTAATCAGTTAATGGCGCAGTTCGACAAAGGCCGCATCGTTGCGCTGCTGGTAAAGCGCGGCACCAATTCACTGTATATACCGTTCCGGCTTGATGCCGGTAACTGATGCGGACGTGCCGCTGCTGACCGTTTACGGACGCGGCTACTGTCATTTGTGTGACGACATGATCGCGGCCTTGCACACCCTGCAAGGCCGCTTTGCGTTTGAGTTGACGGTCATTGATGTCGATTCCGACGCTGATCTCGAAACGCGATGGGGCGAGAAAGTCCCGGTATTGATGTGTGAAGGCCGCGAACTCTGCCATTATTTCCTGGATGAGCCGGTTGTTACGGCGTTCTTATCGAATTTACGATAAAATACAGATGTTTACGTAAACAAGGGCGCCTCGAATTTAGCGAGCGCCCTTTTGTACTTTTGATTTGTACATTGGCCACGCCGCATGCAGAACATCCGCAATTTTTCCATCATCGCCCATATCGATCACGGTAAATCGACACTGGCTGATCGCATCATTCAACTGTGCGGTGGTTTGTCCGAGCGCGAAATGGAAGCGCAGGTTCTCGACTCGATGGATCTAGAGCGCGAACGCGGCATTACCATCAAAGCACAAACGGCGGCCCTCAGCTACAAGGCGCGCAACGGTACCACCTATCAACTGAATTTGATCGACACCCCGGGGCATGTGGATTTTTCGTACGAGGTGTCGCGTTCATTGTCAGCCTGTGAAGGCGCGCTGCTGGTGGTGGATGCATCACAGGGCGTTGAAGCGCAGACAGTCGCCAATTGTTACACCGCCATAGAACTGGGGATGGAAGTGGTTCCGGTGTTGAACAAAATGGATCTGCCGCAATCTGATCCCGATCGCGTGATTACCGAGATCGAAGACATCATCGGCATTCCCGCGAAGGACGCAATCAAGGTTAGCGCCAAGTCCGGGGAGGGCGTGGCGGATGTGTTGGAAGCCATGATTGAACGCGTGCCGGCGCCCAAGGGAAACCCAACCGGTCCGCTGAAAGCCCTGATCATCGACTCGTGGTTTGACAATTATGTCGGCGTGGTCATGCTGGTGCGTGTGGTGGACGGCGAATTGAAGCCGAAAGACCGGCTACTATTGATGGCAGCCAAGGCGAGTTACACCTGCGAGCAAGTGGGCGTGTTTACGCCCAAGTCGCGCGCACGAGAGTATCTGCGTGCAGGCGAGGTGGGCTTTATCATTGCCGGCATCAAAGTGCTAGATGCCGCCAAGGTGGGTGACACCATTACGCTGGTGGACAATCCGGCTACCAATGCATTGCCGGGTTTCAAGGAGATACAACCGCAGGTGTTTGCCGGTTTGTACCCGGTCGAATCGAACGAATACGACGGGCTGCGTGACGCCCTGGAAAAGCTGCACCTGAACGATTCTTCGCTGCGTTACGAACCGGAATCGTCAACCGCGCTGGGATTCGGCTTTCGCTGCGGCTTCCTGGGTCTGCTGCACATGGATATCGTGCAGGAACGCCTCGAACGCGAGTATGGCGTTTCGCTGATTACCACCGCGCCGACCGTGGTATATCAAGTGTTGCTGGCGGATGGAAATCTGATCGAAATAGAAAATCCGTCAAAGCTGCCGGATGCCTCCACCGTCGACGAAATACGCGAACCCATCATTAAGGCGTCGATTCTGGTGCCGCAGGAGTACGTGGGCGTGGTGATCACTCTGTGCATCCAAAAACGCGGCGTGCAGAAAAATATGCAGTATTTGGGGCGGCAAGTGATGCTGACCTACGAGCTTCCGTTGAATGAAGTGGTGATGGATTTTTTCGACAAGTTGAAGTCCGTGTCGCGTGGCTATGCTTCGCTCGATTACGATTTTCTGGAATATCGTGCAGGGGATATGGTTAAGCTGGACGTGCTGATTAACAGCGAGAAAGTCGACGCCTTATCGTTGATCGTGCATCGCGAGAATTCACAATTTCGCGGACGCGATCTGGTCACGCGCATGCGCGGGCTGATCCCGCGCCAGATGTTCGACATCGCCATACAAGCCGCGATAGGATCACATATTATTGCGCGTGAAACCGTAAAAGCCTTGCGCAAGAACGTGCTGGCCAAGTGTTACGGCGGTGACATATCGCGTAAGCGAAAGTTGCTTGAAAAGCAAAAGGCCGGCAAGAAACGCATGAAACAAGTAGGGAGCGTTGAAATTCCGCAGGAAGCGTTTCTGGCAATACTGCAGGTTGATAAATAGCGGTTCTTATTCAGGTTCGATGGCACTCCAATGAATTTTCCGTTGATTATGTTCGTGTTGCTGGTGATTACCGGGGCCGTGTGGCTGGCGGATATCTATTTTTTTCGGCCGCGTCGTCAAGCCGCGGCTGTGGAGGCGGCATCGACACTTGACGCACGCGCCGGCGCGACCGATGGGGTTCAAAACGAAGAAGCATTGGCGCGCGCCCGTAAAGATTTGGAAGCGTCACATCTGCGGCAACCATGGTGGATAGAGTATGCGGTCAGTTTCTTCCCGGTGATCCTGATAGTTTTTCTATTGAGGTCATTCCTGGTGGAGCCGTTCAAAATCCCTTCGGGCTCGATGCTGCCAACGCTGCTCATCGGTGACTTTATTCTGGTGAATAAGTATACCTACGGCGTGCGTATTCCTATCATTAACAAGAAGGTCGTCAGCCTCAACCAGCCGCAGCGCGGTGATGTGATGGTGTTTCGTTACCCTGAGAATCCGTCGCAGGACTACATCAAGCGCGTTATCGGCACGCCAGGCGATACGGTTGTGTACCACGACAAACGTTTAACCATCAATGGTAGCGAGATAAAAACCACGCCAGATGGCGAATACAACTACGTGGAAGGCGGGTTAACGTTCACCGCGAGCCAGCGTCTTTTAGAAGTAGTGGAACAAAGCCGGCACTCGATACTGACGCAGGCGGACATGCCGCCGGTCCATATCGGCGGCGTCAACCAGTTCCCGTTCCGGGAAAATTGTGTCTACAATGAGAGCGGATTCACTTGTAAGGTGCCGGTTGGACACTATTTCATGATGGGTGATAATCGGGACCGCAGTAGTGACAGCCGGTACTGGGGATTTGTGCCGGACGAGAATATTGTCGGAAAGGCATTTCTCATCTGGTTCAATTTCGATGAATTAAAACGGATAGGCTCATCGATTAACTGAGCGATTAACTGAGAATAAGGGGAATAGCATGATCAAACAGAAAGGACTGACACTTTCAGGCTTTATGACATGGGCGATCATTTTTGCGTTTGCAGCGCTGCTTGCATTCAAGCTGGGCCCGGCTTATACGGAAGATCTGACCATACAGAAGCATTTCAAATCCGTCG
>JAYVQD010000119.1:0-9644 GCA_043777275.1 Nitrosomonadales bacterium | reverse complement strand
TGCGCGAACTCGGACAGCGCGCGCTCGAACTCGGCAAGCCGATTATTCTGCTCAAGGTCGGCAACAGCGGCGCCGGACGGCGCGCGGCGGGCTCGCATACCGGCAAGCTCACCGCCGACTACACGCTGTTCAAGACCGCGTTTCGCGAAGGCGGCTTTATCGAAGTGCAGGATCTGCACGAACTCGCCGACGTGGCGAAACTGGTGTTAGGCGGGCGCTATCCCAAAGGCCGCAACATCGGCGTGCTCACCGGCTCGGGCGGCTGGGGCGTGATGGTGGCGGAAGCCTTCGAGCGCAATGGCCTGCATCTGCCGTTGCCATCAGCAGCAACCGCCGAAAAATTAAAGGCGGTGGTCGCCGACTACGGCTCGCGCGGCAACCCCATCGACACCACGCCGGTGTACGGCAAACAACACACCGTGCTCGAAATCATCGTCGATGAACCGAACTGGGACATGCTGTACGTGCGCAGCGCGGGCGGGCCAACCCTCAAGGAGTGGCTGCCGAAATTTCTGGACATCGCCCGGCGTACCGACAAGCCGATTATCGTGGGCTGGTCGCCCGTTCCTGGACTCGACCTCGATATCAAACACGCGCTTGAGAAAAACGGCATTTTTTGTCCCAGCTTCGCCGCCGATACCGGACGCGCCGTCGGCCTGTTCACTGATTTTGCGATGAAGCGGCAAAAGTATCTGTCACACGGCAACCAGCGCGAAACGCGGCCGCTCGCACCACAACCATTGGAACTCAAAGGTGCGGGCGCGCTGGCGGAACACGTGTCGAAACAATGCCTCACGCGCTACGGCATTGCGTCTACCAAGGAAGTGCTGCTTTCGCTCGATGCCATTCTCGCGCTCAAAGACAGCCCGGTGTCGTTCCCGGTAGCGGTCAAACTGGCCTCCGCCGACATCCCGCACAAGACCGAAGCGGACGCCGTGCGCCTTAACGTGAATTCGCTTGAAGCACTCAAGGCCGCCGCACAAGCCGTGACGGCTGGCGGACGCCGGCACGCGCCCAACGCGCGCATCGACGGCATCTCGGTGCAGGAGATGGCCACCGGCGTTGAGATGATTGCCGGTGCGGTGAATGATCCGCACTTCGGCCCCTACGTGATGGTGGGCCTCGGTGGCGTGTTGACTGAAGTGCTGCACGATGTCGCGCATCGCTTTGCCCCGGTGACAGAGGCGGATGCGCGCGAGATGTTGTCTGAGCTAAAGGGCGCGAAAATTCTCGAAGGGTACCGCGGCGCGGCGCCTGCGGATGTGGATGCGGTGGTCGATGTGCTGGTGCGCCTGTCGTGGCTGATTCACGATCATCGCGACGTAATCGCCGAGATCGATGTCAATCCGCTGTTTGTGCGGGAGAAAGTCAACGGCACGGGACAAGGGGCCGTTGCCGCGGATGCATTGGTGGTGTTGCTCGACACCCTGAAATAACTGTAAGTATTTGTTTTAATTTATATTTTTCTAAATAACAAATAACCAGAGGCCACACCGTGGCATTTGACGTGGCTTCACCGATTACTTGAACCACGACATCAGTTTCGCGAAAAAACCCTGCTTCCGCGGGGGCGCACGCAGCGCCGCGGGCGGCGTGCCTAATACAATCGTCTTCTCGAAATCGTTGTCCGCCACCCTATCGGCGTCACTGACGAACAGGAAGCTATGGTTCCCGATCTCGATCACGTCATTGTTTCGCAGCACATGTCTGCTGACCGGAGTGCCGTTTACCCGCGTGCCGTTGGTGGAGGCGAGATCTTCCAGAAACGAATCATTCGCAAGGGTCACAATACGCGCGTGCTCGCTGCTGGCAATCGCACTTTCAATCTGGATGTCATTGTGCGCCTTGCGCCCGAGGGTCACCGACTCTTGGTCCAGCGCAAACTCCCGGATCACCGCACCCGCAACACTGTGAATCAATTTTGCCATTTGCTTTCGTCAGCCCGTAAATCAAGATTTCAATGTTACAAAATATTCCGGCATCGTCCCCATCGTCCCATATTGCCACCGGACGCCTGTGCCATTGAGTTTACCGCAACGGCTGTAAATGTGACGCGCGCTCTGCTATAACTGAGGCACACGATCACAAAGGAACGCCGCAACATGAGCATCATCAAACCCTGGTATCAACTCGGCTACGTCATCCCGCATCTTTACACCGATCAGGATGCCTATCAGTTTTATCGTGTGGCACCGGAGGGCATGATGCTGGTGACCACGGGCCTGAATCTGCGTGAGTACAGTCTCGCCGCCGTTGAAGAAAACCTGCCAACGCTGTGGGATCGCTTTGATCTGCTGGCAAAGAAAAAAGTGGATCGCATATCACTCAGCGGCGTGCCGGTGGCTTCCGCGCTCGGACGCAAGCGCATGCTGGAAATCCTCGCCGAAGCCGAAAAGCGCACGGGCCTGCCCTGCGACACCGATCTCGAAGCACATATCGCGACGCTCCATCATTTCGGCGCGACAAAAATTGCGCTGGCGACGCGCTGGCCCGAAGCCGTGAATACGATGCTGACAAACTACCTGGCCGACGCGGGCATTGAGGTGCTCGCCTGCCGTTCACGCGGTCGCTCGCTCGACCAGAACAAACAATCCATCGCCGGTGATGACCACGAACTCGCGCTCGAACTGGGCCGGCAGGCGCTGCGCGAAACACCACAAGCGCAAGCGCTGTTGATGCCGGGCGGCCTGTGGTTCGCAATCCACGCGGTGCCGCTGATCGAAACCGAGTTCGGCAAACCGGTGCTGCTGAATATTCTGTCAACCACGTGGGCGGCGTTGCACGCTGCGGGCAGCAAGATGTTGCACCGCCCCGATCCGTGTTGGGGTAAGGTATTGGGTAGTCTTTAATATCACGGACACTACGCTAACTACGCTAACTACGCTAACTACGATCACCCCGCTCACCGCCATGCCGGACTATTCGCCAACCCCCGACGCGGAATTTCAAAAGCTGGTTCGCGCCCGGTACGCCGGCAACCCGCGCGCGATGGCGGCGCTGGGCGCGCGCCTTATCGTGGGCCGGGATGCGCCGTTCTCGCCTGTCGATGGACTCGAACTGCTCAACGCTGCGGCGCATCAGAATGACGCCGAAGCGTGGTGCCGCCTGGCGGTACTGGCCGCAACGGGCGTGGGCCGCGCCCAGAGCTGGGCGGATGCCCTCGATGCGCTGACTAACGCTGCGGGCCTCGCCTATGCCCCTGCCGTACGGCAACGTGAGTTGCTCGACTTGCTGGGCATCCATGGCAGCGCGGACATTGCGCCGTGGCTTTGCCGCTTCGACTCGCGGCTCCTGCGTGAGCGGCCACGCTTTGCGGCGCATGCCGGATTTTTGCCGCCGGCGTTATGCGATTACCTGATAGAACAGTCGCAGCCGCGCTTAAAGCCCGCGCAGGTATTCGATGCGCGTGCCGGCGGCCTCAAGGTAGACCCCATGCGCACCAACACCAGCGCGGCGTACTCGGTGATCGACACCGATGTGATCATACAGTTGATACGCGCGCGTATCGCGTGCGCGGCAGGCGTTGCTTTTGACGCACTCGAACCCATGGAAGTGCTGCACTATGCCGGCGGTGAAACGTATCGACCGCACGTCGATTTCTTTCACGCCTCGTTGCCGAGCTATGCCGACGAAATGCGTTTACGAGGGCAACGCGTGAAAACCTGTCTGGTGTATCTCAACTCGGGCTACGAAGGCGGTGAAACCGATTTTCCGAAGCTCGGTATCAAGTTCCGCGGCGAGGCCGGCGAAGCGCTGGTGTTCGACAGCATCGGCGCGGATGGCGTCGGCGACATGAATACGCTGCACACTGGCCTGCCGGTGACGCGCGGCGAAAAATGGTTGTTGTCGCAGTGGATACGTGAGCGGCGGCAGCCTGTCGCGTGACAAGCGCCCCGCGCGCGTCAGCGCCGGTAGTCACGGCGCGTGGATTTGCTTAAAATTGCGTCATGAAATCAACATCGACATCAAGCTGATAAACCCCGGCCTATGAATCCGCTCCTCAAGGAAAACAACTACATCCACGTGCCCGGGCTGATTACACCTGAGCGTGCAGCGGAACTCGCGCAAGCGTTTTACAGGGTCGAGGAAGAAGGCCGCTACACCGTCGATGGTCAAGCGCCGAAATCACCAGCGGTCTACAACTTTTTGCCGTTCGTGCGGCTGATGGTTGAAAAAGTGCCGCAGGTGTCCGCGCTGTGCGGCGAGCCGGTGTTACCCACCTACGCCTATGGCCGAATCTACAAACACGGCGAAGTGCTCAAGCGCCACCGCGACCGCGATGCCTGCGAAATCAGTTGGACATTGAATTTGGCGCAGGACGCCGACTGGCCGATTTTTATCCAGAAACCCAACGGCGAAACCGTCGGCTTGAATCTGCAACCCGGCGACGCGATTATGTATCTGGGTTGCGACGCCGACCACTGGCGCGAACAGTTTGCGGGACAGAATTTTGTGCAGGTTTTCATCCACTACGTGCGCGCCGACGGGCCGCGCGCGTATACTTTTTTCGACCGCGATAAAGTGCCGCCGATACTGTCGCTGCGCGCGCCACCCGCAGCTATCGCCAACAAACCCCAGCCAGTGGTTCACGACACCCCTGTCACGCCATCCACGCCGCCCGCGCAAGCCATGCAAAAGGTAGGACGCAACGACCTTTGTCCCTGCGGCTCCGGCAAGAAATTCAAACGCTGTCACGGGCAAGCGGCGTAGGCCGGCTTGCACACACGGCCATCCGTCGCGCGCTACTCTACTTTTTCAAAATCAATGCGCTCGGTGACCGGCAGCCCCTGCAAGTAACGGCGCAGGCAATCCAGGCCCATCTCCACCGCGCCCAGACGCACCCAATCGCGGCCACCCACGATACGGCTGCGGCGTGAAGACACATCGGTTGCCGTGGCAATCGCGAGGCACACCGTGCCCGCGAATTCAATGCGGTCACCGCCTTCATCCAGATCAATCAGCACGGCGAGCGCATGCGTGGCGCCCGTGTGTTGCTGCGCGGCGCGCGCTACCGCTTCGGCGGTTTCGGGGGTGATGTGCGCTGGCACATCCGCAAGGCCAACAGCGGCGCATACCTCGCGCAGTTCACGCGCGACGATGCCCCGGCGAATGATTTTCTCCGCGCCCGGCAGGTGTGCAATGCGCGCGGTGATTTGTCCGCTGGTAAATGATTCGACGATGGCGAGCGTGCCGTTGCATTTTTCCAGTTCGGCCAGCACCACGCTTTCGAGCGTGTGATCGTCTTCGGCCAGAATAAAATTGCCGAAACGTTTGCGCACTTCGGCTTCCACCGGCGCGAGCTTTCTGCGGATATCCTCAATATCCGCGCCGCGCGCGGTGAGCTTGGTTTCGAGTTGCGGGTAGTGCGCTCTAAAACCCAGCTTCACGCTGCCGTCGGGCGCGAGCGCTTCCACGCCCGCGAGCAGCGTATCCGCGTGTGATTCGCCGATGCCGTACGAATGAAAGCGCTTCAAAAACACCGCCGTCTGTTGGCCCGCTTTCGCGAGCAGGCGTGGCACGATCTGGTCTTCGAGCATGCGCCGCAGTTCGCGCGGCACGCCGGGGGTGAAATAAAAACGCGCGCGGCCGATGGTCACCGCGAAACCGCAGGCGGTGCCGACTGGGTTATCCAGCACTTCCGCGCCCGCCGGCAACATCGCCTGTTTGATGTTGTTCGGCGGCATCACGCGGCTGCGCTTGGTGAAAAACGCCTCCATCGTGGTGAGCCACGCCTCGTTCAACGCGAGTGCGACGCCCGCCGCTTTGGCGGCGATTTCCTGTGACAGATCATCCACCGTCGGCCCCAGGCCGCCGTTGACGATCACCGCATCGGCGCGTTGCCCTGCCAATTGAAACGCCAGCAGCAGGCTGTCGCGATCGTCACCCACGGTGGTTTCCCACGTCAGCGACAGGCCGAAGTCTTCGAGCTTCTGGCTGATGTAACTGAAATTACTGTTGACGATTTTGCCGGTGAGGACTTCATCGCCGGTGCAGATGACTTCGATGCGCATGGTGGCTTGATCCGATGGTTACACTGTTCAACTAAACAACGAGCCGAGCAGGCTGCCGATACCGTCGGTCACCAGATCGACTATGCCTTCGCTCGCCGAGGATGCAACCTCTCCCGCCATATCGAGCCCGCCATCGCTCGCCGCATCGCCCAACGCACTCGCAAACTCATGGGTCAATCCGCTCGCGGCATCACCCGCGCTGCCGGACACCGCACCGAACAATGCGTCGGTTGCGCTGGGCAGCCCTTCGCCGAGTGCAGCACCCGCGCCCGGCACCGCCTCTGCGCCAAACAGCGCAGAAGTCGCGTCGGGCAATGCCGTGAATGCCGCGCCGCCATCGGCCAACGCGGCGCCGGATGCCCCTGCGGCCACGGGCGCGGCACGACCCGCCCCCGACACGCCGCGCGCTGCGGCTCGCCCCAGCGCAAACAGTATGTCCGCGCCCAGATCGGCGCGGTCGTACGCACTCCATGGATCGCCGGAAACGCGACCCGTGGCGCGGCGATTTCCCGCGTCCTGCGCAGGCAGGCGCTTGCGCTCCTGCAAATAATGGTCGATGGCTTTTTTCGCCGCATCACGATCAAACACCGACAACGGCGCGCGGCAATATTCACACGCATCGACCTTGCCGATGTTCACCGCCGCGCCGCAGCCCGAACAGCGTATCTGCTCAACTTTGGCGGCGAGTTTGGCGCGCTCGGCTTTGGTCAACTCGCGGACGAATTGTTTCTCCGACAGAAAATTGTAAAACGTGGTCAAGCGTCCATGCCCTTTGCGGCACGCCTGATACGCAAAGCGCGTGCCCTTGACTTGATCGTTGGTGAGCTGCATGCCATCGCCGCACGTCACGCAGCGCAGCCCCTCGTTAAATTTTGTCGCCACGCTGGTCGCCGTGCCGCCGCGTTGCTGGATCAACTGAAACAGCGCCACCGTGCCGTCGGGCGACAACGCCATACTCTCGAACTGATCGAACCAGATGGCATTGCAATCCATGCACACGTCGATCTCGACCGTGCTGTGGTAATGGCCCGGCAGCATGTAGCGCATCATTTTCGAACTGCAATTGGTGCAGTGCTTGCTCGACGCTTTGCCTTCCAGCGGCGGGAATCGGGTAGCAGACAAGGTTGCGCCCTTCATCTTGTAAGTATCTGTTTTTATTGTTTATTTTCTGCGTAATACCGCCCGATCAACGCCACCTCATTTTTCGATCCGAGGATCACGCCCTGACGCTGATGCAGTTTGGTCGGCTGCACATCCATGATGCGCTGCGTGCCGTTGATCGCGGCGCCACCCGCTTGTTCGACGATGAACGCCATCGGGTTGGCTTCGTACAGCAGGCGCAGGCGGCCCTCAACGTGTTTGGCATCGACCGGATACATGAACACACCGCCGCGCGACAGGATACGATACACATCCGCCACCATCGATGCCACCCAGCGCATGTTGAAATCTTTTCCGCGCGGGCCGGTTTTGCCGGCGAGGCATTCGTCGATGTAGCGCTTTACCGGCTGCGGCCAATTACGCATGTTCGACATGTTGATGGCGAATTCCTGCGTGTCTTCGGGGATTTCAATTTTCGGCTGTGTCATCACCCAACTGCCGAGATCACGGTCGAGCGTGAAGCCCGCCACGCCGTTGCCCACGGTGAGCACCAGCATGGTGGACGGGCCATAGACGGCAAAGCCCGCCGCCACTTGTTTGGTGCCCGGCTGCAAAAACGCTTTTTCGTCGGGATCGGTTACGCCTTCGGGGCAGCGCAGCACCGAGAAGATGGTGCCCACCGACACATTGACATCGATGTTCGACGAGCCATCGAGCGGATCGTAGGTGAGCAAAAATTCGCCCTTGGGAAAGCGATGCGGTATCTGCTGCGGCTCATCCATTTCTTCCGACGCCAGCGCGGCGAGATAGCCGCCCCACTCGTTGGCTTCGAGCAGCACTTCATTGGCGATTACATCGAGTTTTTTCTGCGCTTCGCCCTGAACGTTGTCGGTGCCCGCGCCGCCGAGCACACCGGCCAGCGCGCCTTTGCTGATGGCGTTGCTGATCGACTTGCAGGCGCGCGCGACGACTTCGATCAATAACCGAAGCTCGGCGGAAACGATGCCTTTGTTGCGTTGTTGTTCAACCAGATATTGTGTGAGTGTGACGCGGCGCATAATGCCTCCTGACTATAGAATGGCGAATTATCCTGTTTCTTCGCGCGCGTTGCACCTCCCGATTGAAAGCGTGTTCCCAAACTCATGAAAAAACTGGTTTTACTCGGCGGCGGCCACGCCCACGTGGAGGTGCTGCGCCAGTTCGGGCAGCAATCGATGAGCGGCGTCGAACTCACGCTGGTCAGCCCGGATCGCCACACGCCGTATTCCGGCATGCTGCCGGGGCTGGTGGCCGGGCATTACGGTTTTAACGACACGCATATTGATCTGGAGCCGCTGGCGCGCTTTGCCGGTGCGCGGTTTGTGCAGACGAGTGCGCGCGCGCTGGATGCGGCACGGCGTAACGTCACACTCGACGATGGCGCGACGCTCGACTACGACGCCTTGTCGATTGATGTCGGTTCCACGCCACCGACGCAGGACATCGCGGGTGTTGCTGAACACACCATTGCGGTGAAGCCGGTAAAAGCATTTCTCAGCGCGTGGGAAGCGATCACTGCACGTGTGTGTGCGGGCGACGTGCGCTCACTCGCCATGGTCGGCGGGGGCGCGGCGGGGGTGGAGGTGTTGTTGGCAATGCAGCACCGGCTTGCGCAAGTCACGGTGCCGCACGCGCTGCGCTACGTGTTGGTCACCGACACGCCGCAACTGCTCACGCAGCACGCACGCGGTGTGCGCGCCACACTCACCCTCAGCCTCGCGCGCAAAAACGTGGCGGTGCATTGCGGCACCCGCATCGCGCGCGTTGAAGCGAAAACCTTGATCGCTGAGAATGGCACGCGCATCGAAGCCGACGCGATTTTTCTGGCGACCGGCGCCGCCGCACCGGCGTGGTTGGCGGCGAGCGGACTCGCCTTGAATGGATATAAATTTATTAATATAAACAAATACTTACAAACAACCAGCCATACCGAAGTATTCGCCGTTGGCGACTGCGCGACCATCGAAGGAAAGGTGTATCCGAAGTCGGGCGTCTACGCGGTACGCCAAGGCCCGCCGCTGGCCGAAAATCTGCAGCGCTATCTGCGCGGTGAATCACTCGTTGAGTACGCACCGCAGCCCCGCACCCTCGCGCTCATCAGCACCGGTGAAGCGCACGCGATTGCATCATGGGGCGCGCTGTCGTTTCACGGCAACTGGGTGTGGCGCTGGAAAGATAAGATTGATCGCGGCTTCATGGCGAAGTATCGTGCGCCTTGGCGGTGACTGCGTGCTTCTTACTGCGTGCTAGAATGTTTCTGCATTCGTAAAGGAGCCACCATGACCACCGCTAAAGCTGAAGTAGCCTCAATGCTGGAGGCTTTGCCTGACGACAGCGGGTTCGAGGACATCCAATATCATTTGTATGTGCTCGAAAAAGTGAAGCGCGGACTTGCTCGCTCCGATAGCGACGGCGTCATTTCACACGAAAACGCTAAGGCGCGGCTCGATAAATGGCTCGCCACCTAACCTGGTCGCCAGAAGCCGTCGAAGA
>JAYVQD010000118.1:0-2489 GCA_043777275.1 Nitrosomonadales bacterium | reverse complement strand
TACGGCGGCGACCGGCAGGTGACGCAGCATCTGGCGATACCGTTGGCAACGCAAAATGCGACCACGCATTCCGGCGGCGTAGTCGATCTGGATCGTGGCTACGGCGGCGCAGCCTTGCGCTGGACGCACGAAAACAAGCTCGCGGGCATGCCGTTCACCGTGAGTGCGGGCGTCGATTACGACCGCATGGCCGAGCGGCGCAAAGGCTTCCTCAACAACTTCGGTGTGACCGGTGCATTGAAGCGCAACGAAGACAACACCGTCAGCAACACGGATTTTTATGTGCAGGCCGAATGGCGCGTGACCAGCGCGTTGAACCTGCTGGCAGGGCTGCGCCGCAGCCGCGTGAGCTTTGAATCCACCGACTATTTCACCAACGGTCCATTAAATGGCAACGACAGCGGTGCAGTCCGCTATTCGCGCACCACGCCGGCGGCCGGCATTACCTATCGCGTGACACCGGCGTTTAATCTGTATGCCAACATCGGCAAGGGTTTCGAGACCCCCACCTTTGCCGAGCTGGCATACCGGCGTGACGCTTTGGGCAACCCCATCTCCGGCCTGAATTTTGCGTTGCAGCCTTCGACCAGCCTGCATCGTGAAATCGGCGTAAAAGCGCTGCTCGGCGACACCGGGCGCATCAACGCCGCGCTGTTCCGTGTCGACACCACCAATGAAATCGTCGTCGCCAATAACGCAGGCGGGCGGGCGGATTTCAAAAATGTGCCGGGCACGCGCCGCGAAGGGCTGGAACTCGGCTGGGAGCAAAAGTACGTGCACGGCTTCGAGACCGCAGTGTCGTATACGCTGCTCAACGCGCGCTTCACGCAGCCGTTCTCTACCGTTACCGGCACGCCATCGGCGGTGGTCAACGTGGCCGCAGGCAGCAAATTGCCCGGCATCGCCGCCAGCAATTTCTTTGGCGAACTGGTGTGGCGTCACGCCGCCAGCGGGTTTCATGCGGGCGTGGAGTATCGCCACAGCGGCAAGATTTACGTCAACGACCAGAACGCCGAGTCGGCGGACGCCTATAACCTGTGGAACCTGCGCGCGGGCCTGCAACAGCGCGGCCGCGGCTGGAAACTCACCGAGTTTGTGCGCATCGATAACGTGGGTAACAAAAATTACATCGGCTCAGTGATTGTGGCCGAAGCGAACAATCGTTACTACGAGCCTGCGCCGGGGCGTAATTTCACCATCGGCATCAATGCGGAGTTTCAGTTTTAAAGCCCTTGTGCAAATGGGACCGAAGCCCGCAGCGATTGACGCATCAAAATTGGAGCACATCATGAGCATGAAAATATCGGACATCGCCAAAAGCAAAATGTTGAAATCCATGGGCAACATGAAAGACGAAGCGGCAGCCAACCGCTCGGGGCAGGGTAGTGCGACTGTGGATCGGCGCGAGCAACGCAAGGCCGATCAAGCGGCGGGGTTGGTGCCCTTTGCGTGCAAGCTGCCGCTCGAACTGGTTAACGCCTTGCGTGACGCGGCAGCCACGCGCGGCGTGGGGCTGAATGAAGTGGTTGCGGCGGTGTTGCAGAAGGGTTTGGCTTGATCGCGCCGTAACCGCTCGCTGCGCTACTGGAGACGGGTGCGCGAACACGGGAAATAGCGTTAGGCGGCAACGACGGCTTTCTCGGGACTAATTCGCGCTTTCAAATGCCAGCAAACGACCCAAAGCGGGCCTAGCTTTTTGTCGAAGCGGACACTCAACGCCCGCGCTCAGGCGCGGGCCGAGTGAAGCGAGGATCGTCGCCCTGCAACGTGTTGTTAGTCATGTGCCTTTTTGACGCGACGGGGAGGAAACGCGCGCGCAGCGTCTTCAAGGTCTTCCGCGAACTGTGGAACTCGCGCGGTGAAATCCAATTCGCCACGACTATCTCTGTTGGTCCAATACCGTCCGCGAAGTCGATTGGCCGGGGTGCCACTGATTACAAGCGATGCTGAGCCATGGTGCATCCGGCTCCTTTCCTCGACGCGGACGTCTGGCCAATTGAGGTACATGTAGTCAAGAGACACGGTCGTCCCGTCAGAAGACACCATGGCAAGTGACGAAGCGGACCGCGACTCATCGGTTAAGAGCACGGCAGACACCCGCGAGGCCGATTGGCGCACCACCAAATATGAGGCTTTCCTCGGAGGTGCGGTGCCAGTTTCATCCTTCCAGAACGATTCAAGTTCCCCTTTCCAAGTGCCGCGAATGTCACGAGGGACACCGGGCATCCGCTGAATAAAAGGAAGCCGCCAAAGCCACGACTCCCATACAGCGAATAGGACAATAAGCGCTGTGACCGCTGCGGAGTAGAAGTGGAGCCACTCCGACTGAAGCGTGCCCCCGGAGGTCCAGATGCCTACAGCGAAAACTAGAATGACAATTACGACAACGACGCTAGTGTAGTGCTTCATATTTAACGGAACCATTAGCAATTCGTCGGGTCCAAGTATTATCAGTTTTACTTCGGAGTCGGCGATGCGTGTGGCAAGTG
>JAYVQD010000117.1:0-9704 GCA_043777275.1 Nitrosomonadales bacterium | reverse complement strand
GAAGGCGGCATGTCATTCCACGGCGGCATGCTCGGCGTGATCGTCGCTCTGGCGTGGTTTGCGCGCAGCCGCAAACAGCACTGGCTGGATGTCACCGACTTCATGGCGCCGCTGGTGCCGCTGGGCCTCGCCGCAGGGCGTGTCGGCAATTTCATCAACGCCGAGCTGTGGGGACGGCCCACCGATGTGGCGTGGGCGATGATATTCCCGCTGGTAGACAGGCAACCGCGCCATCCGTCGCAGATTTATCAGTTCGCGCTTGAGGGCGTGCTGTTGTTCGTGATCTTGTGGTGGTACTCCGCCAAACCGCGTGCGCGCGGCGCGGTGTCGGCGCTGTTTCTGATCGGCTATGGCGTATTTCGATTTGTGGTGGAGTATGCGCGTGAGCCGGACAGCTTTCTGGGCCTGCTGGCGATGGGCTGGTCGATGGGTCAGTGGCTGTCGGCGCCGATGGTGCTGGTGGGGATTGCTATGATGGCGTGGGCGTATCGAGCGCAAAAATGAAGTGCGTGTAGATGCTATGTCTGAGTAGCGTTTGCGTTGTTCGCCAGCCATTCGCCGGCGGTGTCATTCAGCAACGCGCGCTGCGCATCGCTTAACCCCAGCGGATCAAACCGATAACGATTGTGCAGTTCAACCATGTTGGCGAGCGGCGCAGTATCTATGGGCGAATCGGTTTTGAGCCGGGCAATCCAATCGTTCGCGGTTTCATGCGCGCGCCGGCCCCAGCCTTGCTGCGTTAAGCATTGCTCAACGCGGTAAAACCCGGAATCCGCGCCCGCACGGTTATTTGATGTAAGTATTTGTTTTAAAACAATATTTTTTCTTGTGCGCCGGCTGCGATACAGCCGCCACGCCAGCCACAACGCAAACGGCAACACCACCATCAGCGCGCCGGTAAGTAACTTGCGTTCATCGCTGTTGGCCCATGCTTGGGATGCGCGAAAGTGCAGCCACGACCACAGGTCGGTAAATCTGGACCACGCGCCGCTATCCTCGGCTTCGATGGCAAACCACGATGGCGGCGTGGTGTCGATGTCGATCCACGCGCCGTTCACATAGGCGCGCACCCACGCGTGGGCGTGGCGCGTGCGCACGACCCAGGCGTTTTCGCGTTCGCTTTTTTCCGCCACCACAAAACCGGTGGCGTAGCGCGCGGGGATGCCGCCGGCGCGTAGCAGCAGCGCGGTGGCGGTGGCGAAATACTCGCAGTGTCCTGATTTTGAGCGATGCAGAAAATCCACGATGGGAGACCCCATCAGCGGCGCATTTTTCTGGAACGTCGAGTACCGATAACCATTGGCGAAGAATTGTTTGACGTGCTCGACGCTGGCGGCGGCTGCCTGTGTATTCAGCGCGCTCAGCCCGAGTTCCGCCGCTACGGCGCTGAAGGCTTCGCGTTCTCGGGCCGGTACGCGGGTGTCTTCGGCGGTGGGTGCGCCTTCAAACGCGTGTTCGCCCGCGTAGGCGGCGACGTATGAAAAGTACCCCGGTTCGCGCACGATCTGCATTGCGCCCAGCGGATTGCGCTGCGCGGAGATCGCTTTGAGTCCTTCGATGACGGACGCGCCCGCAGGCAGGCTCAGTAGCGGATTGGGCCGCACGGTGTAGTCGTGGAGGGTAACGCGTGCCGTGGGCGCGTGCGCCGGGGCGAGCGGCCAGCGATCATTCGGCGCACCTTGCACCGGCGTGAACTCAACGCCGCGCGCCAGCCACGCCGCGCCGAAATAGGCGTTGTAACTCGCGCGGTGCAGCAGCCTGGGTGGCTTTGCACCGTCGGCGGTGGTCACGCGCAGCACGATGCTGTCGGATTCTTTGAGCTTGCCGATGTGGCCGATGTCGGTGGTGGCACGATAGGGGTCGGTGCGCGAGCCGGAGGTCGAAAGCCACTCCGGCACCGCGTCCTGCAGCCACCCTTGCGTAAAATTAAGCCCGTACTGTATGCCGTAGCCGAGTGCGATCGCCAGCGAAAACGCCACGCCCCAGGCGCCCACGCGATAGGACCACGGACGCACGCGTACCAGCGGCCAACTGACGAGCGCGACCAAGCCGAGGTAAAACCATTCGCTGCGTTGATTGGCGGCAGCCGCAGCCACGATCCACAGCGCAAAGTACGGCCACCACGGGTCGAACAACGCCGGCCGTTGTTCATCACCGCGGGGCGGACGGCGGCGCAAACTCCAGAACAGCACCGACAGATTCATGCGATCTGCCATACCAGCACCGTTGCTATAGGCATGCGCCAGCGCCAGCGGCAAAAACAGGATCGGCAGCCATTCAAAAAACAGTATGACGGCGAGGGGGTTGCCGTAACTGACATAAAACAATCCGCCGAGCAGCAGCGCAAACACCATGCAAAAATCCGCCACGCGCGTCAGATGCGCGGTGGTGAGCGCCCAGCGCAGCGACACATAAAACGACGCACACACCAGTGCCGCGACTGGCACGGCGACGATCCACTGCGTTGTTTGCCAACCCCAGAACGCTATGGCGGCGGCGAGCATCAGCGGGTGGATTTTCACTGTCGTATTCATAGTCCCGCCAGGCCTTGCGCCACCTTGCCCGGTGTTATTACGTGCAGCCACGGCTCGCGTTCTTTTATTTCATCGGCACTCACCACCAGCACCAGCACCGGCACGCCGAGCGCGCGCAGCGCACGGACAAACTCGCGCCGTGCGTCGTCCCACGCCAGCAGCACGCACACGCCGCCGGTTAACAGGCCGCGCCGCGCGATAACGGCATCGTGCAGGGCGCGAAAGGGTTTGTCCGCGCACAGTCGCACGCCGGCCAGAATCTCCAGCAGACTGCCGGTGGTCATCTGGCCGCGGCCGGCGGTGTAGATATAGGATTCGGCGCCGACGAACATCAGGTCCAGCAGGCATTCCTGGGTGTTGACGGTATACACCAGTGAAGCGGCAATCGAAACGGCCTCTTCAAACGCCGCTGCCTGTTCGCTGCCGCCGAACGTATCGAGTATCAGCGCGTGGCGCTCGAAGTATTCATCCTGATATTCACGCACCACCGGCTCGCCCGCGCGCGCGTAGCTTTTCCAGTGGATGCGCTGCAGCGGGTCACCCGGCCGGTAATCGCGCAGGCCGACGAACTCTTCCGAGTTGCCGACGTGCGACGCCAGCGCCACGCCGCCCGGCTGATAACGGCGCGAACCCGGCAGCGTGATCGGCGGCAGCGGATAACGACGCGGCAGCACCAGTACGTTTGCCGCTGCGTCGATTCGTGTCAATCCGCGCACCAAACCCAGCGGATCGGCGCGTGCCACGGTGATGCTTTGAAAATGTTGCGTGCCGCGCCGCAGGGCTTGTGCGCGAACCGTAACCTCCAGCGTGCCGCGCGGCGCGAGCGGCGGTAACGCAGTCTCATCGACCTCACAGGCTTTGCGCTCGTTGATAAGACGCTTCCATTTAAGATACGTGGGAAAGCGCATGCGCGCACGAAACTCCGCCAGCGGCGGGCGCGGATCAGCGAGATCGTCGATCAGCGTAAGCCCGTCGCGCGGCGCGTTCGCGTGATTGTTGAGGGTGACGCGGTAAGTGAACGGCTCGCCGGCGGTGACTACGCGCGGCAGGTGACGCGCTGCGCTGAAACGTCCGCGTTGCAGCAGCGTGGCGACCCACCCGATGAAAATCAGCGCGGCGCTGAACGCGAATACACGGTAGGCCACCGTGAGTTGGGTATCCACACCGAGCGTGGCGGTGGCGATCATCGCGCCCCCCACCAGCATGCCGGCGCGCGTGAGGCGCCGTTCAATGAAGCGCTGGCTGGCGGCAACGAGGCTGAATAACCAGTGCGAGAATTTCCACATGGGGCGCTGCGAGAATTACGCCGGCACAGCCACCGACTTGAGCAACGCCGCCACTACGTTTTGCGTCGTCAGTCCTGAAAACGTCGCAGACGGATCCAGCGACAAGCGATGCGCCAGCACGCTCACCGCCATATCGCGGATGTGATCGGGCGTGACAAAATCGTCGCCTTGCACCAGCGCCAGCGCCTGCGCCATGCGGGTTAACGCCAGCGACGCGCGCGGCCCCGCGCCCAGTTGCACTGACGGCGCACCGCGCGTGGCGCGCACCAGATCGACCGCGTAACGTTTCAGTTCGTCACTCAGGCGGACATCTTTAACCTGTTGTTTTAAAACAATAATTTCCTGCGGACTGATGCAGGCTTGCAAATGCTCCAGCGGATGCGCCTGCGCTTGCGCGTTGATGATGGCGACTTCGGCTTCCGCGCTCACATAGCCGAGTGACAAGCGCACCGCGAAGCGATCCATTTGCGCTTCGGGCAGCGGGTAGGTGCCGCGAAACTCCACCGGGTTTTGCGTGGCGATGACAAAAAACAAATCGTCCAGCGCGTGCGTGGCGCCTTCGATGCTGACTTGTCCTTCGCCCATGGCTTCGAGCAGCGCCGATTGCGTGCGCGGACTGGCGCGATTGATTTCGTCGGCCAGCAGCACCTGGGTAAAAATCGGGCCGGGGTGAAACTTGAAATCCTGATCGCGCGGATTGAACACCGACACGCCGAGAATATCCGACGGCAACAAATCCGGCGTGAACTGCACGCGGTGAAATTGAACGCCGACGCTTTTCGCCAGCGCCTTGGCGAGCGTGGTCTTGCCGGTGCCGGGGTTGTCTTCCAGCAGCACGTGGCCGCCGGCGAGATACGCCGCCAGCACGTTGTTGATCGTTCGCGTTTGCCCGGACATCACTCGCTCGATGTTGGCGCGCAGCCGGGCAGCAAGCGCCTGCGGCGCCAGGCCCGGATCCGATGCAGGGTTGTTCATGTTCGACTCCAGCGCTCAAACGCGCAGCGTATCAGGTAAAGCTGCACCGCCAGCACAGCGCACGGCAGCCACACCCATTTGAATTCAGACCACAGCACCATCGTGCCGCGCGGCGAAAAGAAACCCATACCGATGGGCGACACCAGAATGATTTTCAGCGGCATGAAATAGCGCGCGTCGCCAAAAGGCCAGAAAAAAGCAACCCCCGATCCGCCGGTGGTGAAGGCATCGAGCAGGCCGTGAGATGCGGTGACAACCCCGATAAACGCGAACACGATCCATGGCCGTGAGCGCAAGGCGCGTGCAAACGGGGCCGTCAGCGCGCCGCACAGCAGCGCAAAAAATATCGAATGCGTAAAGCCGCGGTGGGCAAACGCGGATTCATAGGGCACACCGAGGCGAAACGCAATCACATCCATATCCGGCAGCATACAACCCACGATGCCCGCGAGCAGCAGACGCGGACTCACGATCCGCGTGCCGAGGGCCAGCCCGATGGCGAGCGGCACTGCGGGGTGAGAAAACAGCGAAGCCATCCGTTACCGTGGTGTCGCCAGAGGGAAAGGGACCACGCCGCTGCGCTGGCCGGATCAGACCTTGGCGCCCGTCTTGCGCTGACTTGCGCGCCGCGTCAGCAGCCGGTTGAAGTTCGACATCGACATCAGGTGCGCGTAGATGCGCGGCAGCACGCCGTTTAGCGCCAACTCTTTCAGTTTATCGGCGGAGAGCTCGTTGATTTTCGGTTCATTGACGCGGAACATGCCGGACAGCGTAAACGGCGAGCCATCGTTCGGTGTCGCCTGTAGGTTGAACGGCTCCAGCAAGCCGAGTTCGATAATCAGTGTGCACATCGCTTCGGTGCGCGCGAGGTCGGTTTCGAATTCAAACAACAATTTACGCATGGCGTCCCACACCGGCAGCGGCTCGCCCTTGGCGTCATACAGCGCATCGCCCTTGGTGCTGATGGCGCGTTTTTCGACGCAGGCGATGCGTTCGGGTTGCTCGGCGCCGCTGACGTTCACGCGCGTCATGCAAAACGGGTAGCGCCGCACGTAGGCGGGCACATAGACGTTGTCATCCCAGGCCAGTTTAGGCGTGACAAACAGATTGTGCTGCTGTTCCAGGCCCACCACGGCCATCGCCACCGCCGTCTTGCCCTGATCGCCGCTGACGAACACCACCGGATAGTCGTGGCACGCGAGACTGAACTCGGTGTACGACAGCGGAATCACCATCATGCCGCGAAACACCGGCGGCAACGTGCCCGCAGCCGGCAGCACTACGCGATGTTCCTTGTTGAGCGGTACGATTTCCTGATAACCGTAGGGCGGCGTGATGTCCATCGTGGCGTTTCTTGTTATGCGTTAGCCGGCATTATATAGAGGCGCGCATCGCAAAGTTTGAAAACACAATAAAAACAGATACTTACACTATTTCTATCATGGGGCGCTGTCACGAAACCGTCATATTGGTGTCATAAACTACGCGTCATTGACGAAGCGAAGTTTTTGTTACGCAACGACCACCAAAAAGGAATTCAACGCCATGTTTAAAATCATTCAACGGACTGCTGCTGCGGTTACGCTGACGGTCGTTTGTGCCGGTGCCGCGTTCAGTCAGGAAATCACCGGCGCGGGCGCCACCTTTCCGGCGCCGATGTATGCCAAGTGGGCCGAAGCCTATCAAAAGGCCACCGGCGTAAAAATGAATTATCAATCCATCGGTTCCAGCGGCGGCATTCGGCAAATTACCGCCAAGACCGTGGATTTCGGCGCGACCGATGCGCCGCTCAGTCAGGAACAACTGGCGAAAGACGGTTTGATGCAGTTTCCGGCGGTGATCGGCGGCGTGGCGCCGGTGGTTAACGTCGCCGGCGTCAAGCCCGGTGACATGCGTTTGACGGGCCAGGTGCTCGGCGACATTTTCCTCGGCAAAATCACCCAATGGAACGACAAGGCGATTGTCGAGCTGAATCCCAAACTCAAATTGCCTGCCGGCAATATCGCGGTGGTGCGCCGTGCCGATGGCTCGGGCACCACGTTCATTTTCACCAACTACCTGTCCAAGGTGAACGCCGACTGGAAAGCGAAAGTCGGCGAAGGCCAGGCGGTGCAATGGCCCACCGGCATGGGCGGCAAGGGCAACGAAGGCGTAGCCGCGTTTGTGCAGCGCCTGCCCGGCGCCATCGGTTACGTGGAGTATGCCTACGCCAAGCAGAACAAGCTGGCGTACACCTTGCTGAAAAACCTGGACGGGCAGTTCGTGGCGCCCGATGACGAAACATTTAAGGCTGCTGCCGCAGGGGCGGACTGGAGCAAGGCCGCGTTCGGCGCCATTCTGACCGAACAGCCGGGCAAGGCGAGCTGGCCGATTACCGGCGCCACCTTTATTTTGCTGCACACGGCGCAGGCCAAACCGGCGCAAGGCATCGAGGTGATGAAGTTTTTCGACTGGTCGTTCGCCAACGGCGCCAAGATGGCCGCCGATCTGGACTACGTTCCCCTGCCGGATGCCCTCACCAAACAGATTCGCGGTGCGTGGGCGGCGCAGGTCAAAGATGCGGCCGGCAAAGCGCTTTGGACGGCAAAATAATTCCTCTAAGCAGGTACGCCATGAAATTGTCCACGGGGCTGGCCACACCGGTCGGCCCTCTTGTTTTTTGGGACTGCACCCATGACACTTAGAGCTTCAGACGCCGCCATCGCGGCGGAGGCGCCTTCGCAAATGGCCATCGGATCAGGGGTGCGTAAAAAACCGTCACAGGTGGGCGACTTTATTTTCGCCAACCTGACGCGCTTGTTTGCGTTTCTGGCGCTGGCTTCGCTGGCCGGCATCATTATTTCGCTGGTTTACGGCGCGTGGCCGTCGATCCAGAAGTTCGGCTTGCCGTTTATCTGGACTCCGGACTGGAATCCGCCGGCGCAAAAATTCGGCGCGCTGATCCCGATATACGGCACGCTGGTCACCTCCGCCATCGCGTTGATCATCGCCGTGCCGGTGTCCTTCGGCATTGCGATTTTTTTGACCGAACTGTCGCCGCCGTGGCTGCGCCGCCCGCTGGGCACCGCCATTGAATTGCTGGCGGCAATTCCCAGCATTGTTTACGGCATGTGGGGCTTGCTGGTGTTCGCGCCGATCTTTGGGCAGTATATCCAGCCCGCGCTGGCCGCCACCTTTGGACATATTCCGCTGGTGGGCAAACTGTTCGCGGGCCCGGCCATCGGCGTAGGTCTGTTGTCGGCCGGGATTATTCTGGCCATCATGATTATTCCGTTTATCGCAGCGGTGATGCGCGACGTATTCGAGATCACGCCGCAGATGATTAAGGAATCGGCCTATGCCGTCGGCGCGACCACCTGGGAAGTGGTGTGGAACGTGGTGCTGCCGTACACCAAGGCCGGCGTGGTCGGCGGCATTATTCTCGGCCTGGGCCGGGCGTTGGGCGAGACCATGGCGGTGACGTTTGTGATCGGCAATACCAATTTTCTGTCGAACGCTTCGTTGTTCTCCCCCGGCAACAGCATAACCTCGGCGCTGGCCAACGAGTTTGCCGAAGCGGAGCAGGGCCTGCATAGCGCGGCGCTGATCGAGTTGGGATTGATCCTGTTTGTGATTACCTTCGTGGTGTTGTCGTTTTCCAAAGTGCTCCTGATGCGGCTTACGCTTCGGGAAGGCAATAAGACCTGAGCTGCGAACCTGAGCTGCTATAACCATGGACCTGCACAAAAAACGCAAATGGATTAACAAGATCGCACTCATGCTGTCGCTGGGCGCGATGTCCTTCGGCTTGTTCTGGCTGGCGTGGATACTGCTGACCATTCTGCAACTGGGTATCTCGGGCCTGTCGCTGGCGGTGTTTACGCAAATGACGCCGCCGCCGGGCAGCGCGGGCGGGTTGGCCAACGCGATTTTCGGCAGCGTGCTGATGGTGGGCCTGGCGACACTGATCGGCACGCCGATAGGCATTCTTGCGGGCGTTTACCTGGCGGAGTACGGGCGGAACACGCTGCTGGGTCACGTCACCCGTTTCATCAACGATATTCTGCTGTCCGCACCCTCCATCGTGATCGGCCTGTTTATCTACGCGGCGGTGGTGGTGCCCATGGGCCATTTTTCCGGATTCGCGGGCGTGCTGGCGCTGGCGCTGCTGGTGATTCCGGTGGTGATCCGCATCACCGAAAACATACTGCGGCTGGTGCCGGATACCCTGCGCGAAGCCGCTGCGGCGCTGGGTGCGCCCAAGTGGATCATGATTACGCAAGTCACCGTGCGTGCCTCACAGGCGGGCATCATGACCGGCATTCTGCTGGCGGTGGCGCGCATCGCGGGCGAAACCGCGCCGCTCATGTTCACCGCGCTGTCGAATCAATTCTGGAGCACCGATCTGTCCGAACCCATGGCCAACCTGCCGATGACGGTATTTCGTTTCGCCATGAGTCCGTTCAAGGACTGGCAGGATCTGGCGTGGGCGGGGGTATTGCTCATCACCGGCGGTGTGCTGGTGCTGAACATCGTGGCGCGCCTGTTGTTCAAAGAAAAAATTACCACCTGATAGTGAATAGTGAATCGAACATGGCCAACGTCACTTTACCCGCAACTGAAAAAAAACCGCCGCCGCTCAAGCAATTGGAGATGCGCAATTTCAATTTTTACTACGGTAAATTCCATGCGCTGAAGAACATCAACATGGATGTCTACAAAAGGCGCGTCACCGCGTTCATCGGGCCCTCCGGTTGCGGCAAATCCACGCTGCTGCGCACCATCAACCGCATGTATTCGCTGTATCCAGAACAGCGTGCCGAAGGCGAGTTGCTGCTCGACGGCAAGAATCTGCTCGACCGCGACATCGATGTAAACGACCTGCGCGCGCGCATCGGCATGGTGTTTCAGAAGCCGACGCCGTTTCCGA
>JAYVQD010000116.1:0-9715 GCA_043777275.1 Nitrosomonadales bacterium | reverse complement strand
GGGTATCGGATCAAGGAATCACATACCACCGATCCTATCGCTGAGCCCGATGGATTTGAGGGAAACATACTTGAAATGGAAATGGCCTCATCTCGCAGAAAGTGAATTGGCATGAGTGAGTACCAGTACTACGAATTCGTCGCCATCGACAATCCATTAACGCCGACGCAAGTGGCCGAACTGCGTTCGCGCTCGTCACGCGCCCGCATTACTCCGACCAGCTTTGTCAATGACTACCAATGGGGCAACCTCAAAGGAGAGCCGGTCGATTGGATGGGGAAATATTTTGATGCTCACGTTTATGTTGCCAACTGGTGTTCTTGCTGGCTGTTCCTGCGGGTGCCGAAGGACACATTGGATACCAGATCTCTCACGGCGTTTGAAACCGAATTCGCTTTCACGGTCGATCGGACAAATACGCACTGGATACTTGAATGGGCACTGAACGAGAGTGAAAACTACGACCGCTTTGCGGAGGAGGTTGGCCGGGGCTGGATGGGGCGGTTGACACCGTTGCGCGACGAACTGCTGCGTGGCGATTTGCGCCCGCTGTATCTCGGTTGGCTGGCTGGCGTGAGCGCTGGTGAAGTCGACGAGGATGCCGTCGAGCCACCGCCACCGCCCGGGCTTTCTCGACTCACGGCTGCCCAGCAGTCGTTGGCGGAATTTCTCGAAATCAGTCCCGACCTGCTAACGGCCGCCGGATTGTTTGACCAGCAAGCCTCAGATAGCGATACCCAGGATGATGTCGAACTGGATGCATGGATCGCTGAACTTCCAGCGGCGGCGCAAGCAGCAACACTCAAATTGCTGATGACAGGGCAAGCGCAGCAAGCTGAGCGCCGATTGAAATTGCGCCTGCTTACCTGGCAGCGTGAACGGCAGCCGATAGGAACGCCCGAACCGCAGCGGCGTACTGTTGCGGAACTTCAGATGTTGGCGATGTCTGCTGCCGAAACGAGAAAACAGCAGGAAGCCTTGCAGCGCAAGAAAGCTGAAGGCGAGCGGCAGGCCAAGCGCAAAGTCTATTTGCGCAAGCTGGCCGCCGATTTCGATCGGTGCTGGCAAGCTGCCGATGAGCGGGCCGAACGCGGCATTGCATCCGCCTACAATGCGGTGCAACACGCGCTCGTTGATCTGGCCGATGCCTATACGCTTTGCGCTTCCCGAGCTGACTTCGACCGCAAACTGGCAGGCTTCATGGCCCGGCATGGAAAACGCGGTGCCTTGGTCCGGCGTTTGACTGATGCGGGGCTCTGGAAGAAGGCGTAGCAATAACGGAAGGCGAGAATGGGAAAGACGATGAAGTTCAACGCGAAAAATCTGGATAAGCTGATCGAGGAGGCGACCACCGACGCCTACAACGAATCGGAGCAGGCTGGCGGATTCTTCGCCATGATCGATGAGAATCTCGCCCTACCATTCGTGACACAGGTGCTCGGGCAGGACGTGACGGTTACCAAGGTCGATATCACCAAGCGAGACCAAATCGTCGCAATTTGCTTGCGCGGAAAGGCAAGGCAAGCAATCCCAATTCTCGATTTGCCGATGCCGGCTCCACGCCCAGAGGGGGCGGAATGGATTGATGCTTGCCGCCGCTGGTACGAGAATTGATAGAGATGGATTACGATGTGCAAGGTCAAATCGGCAATTCATGAGGCTGTACACAAGACGCGGCCAAGGGTCTGCATGCTGCTGGCGTGATGGAACAGGTCACATTGCGCAAGTGTGATCGCCGGTGTCTGCCGTTGAATTTGCGCTGCCGATGGTTCTCGATAGATACTGAGAGCATACATGGCGAGAAAAGCGCTGCCAGCGATACATATCGGTAGGTACCGAATGATCCTGAAGGGTACGCGCGCTGGACCGTCGATAGGTTTCGATAGCAGGCGATAGATGCTGAATGCTAATTTTGGGTATCAGATGCAAATGACGGTAGATCTGACGGTAGAAATGCTACTCACTGAAAAAAGTTCTATACGTGACAACGGTTTAGAAGCGCCGTTGATGATCGAGTGGGAATAGAAAAGAACGAAAAACCGAACCAGGGCTTCATGCTGGAAGCCTTGGTGCTGGCTCGCCAAGCCGCCGCAGCCGACGAAGTACCCGTCGGTGCGGTTGTCGTAAAAGATAACCAAATCGTCGGTCGCGGCTACAACCAGCCGATTTCCCGCCACGATCCTAGCGCCCATGCCGAGGTGATGGCGCTGCGCGACGCGGCGCAGCATTTGGGTAACTACCGCTTGACGAACTGCGAGCTGTACGTGACGCTGGAACCCTGTTGCATGTGCGTGGGGGCGATTCTGCATGCGCGCATTGCGCGTGTGGTTTTTGCGGCGGTTGATCCTAAAACCGGGGCGTGCGGTAGCATTGTCAATCTGTTTGCCGAGGCGCGGTTGAATCACCACGCCGAGGTCGCAGGCGGCCTGTTGGCGGACGAATCTTCGCAATTACTCAAAGAATTTTTTGCACGGCGGCGCACATGAAACCTGTCGCAGAAAATATAATTAACATTAATATTGAACATCAAGAACTTGTTTTTAATGATAAAATTAAAAATGAGATTAAGAAATATACCATCGCTACCGCGAGATACGGCGCTGGCGAACAACTGGGCAGCAACTGCACCCCGCGCGGCCGACACATTGTTCGCGCAAAAATAGGCGCGGGATGTGCAGAAAACACGGTGTTTGTCGGCCGCCGCCCCACGGGTGAGGTCTACAGCGCTGAATTAAAAGAGAAATATCCAGATCGCGACTGGATTTTGACGAGAATTCTGTGGTTGTCCGGCAGCGAGGTGGGTTTTAACCGGCTGGGCAACGTGGACACCATGCGGCGCTACATTTACATCCATTCCACGCCGGATTCGGTGCCGATGGGGATCCCGGTGTCGCATGGTTGCATTTTGATGCGCGGGCCGGACATGATCGAACTGTTTGATCGGGTGCCCGTGGGAACGTTAGTAAATATTGAATAAAAACAAATAGTTACAATAAACGCTGCTGGTGTCGTCTCTTTGTCGTTGTGGATAGCGCTTTTGTGCCGATATTTTTGCTGCACAGCATTATTTTTAATTGTGCGGCGCAGAAATATCGGCTAAATTGTGCGTCGCAGCTATACCAATAACGATTAAGGGGACAGTAAATGCGTCTTAAAGACAAAGTAGCCATTATCACGGGCGCGGGGCGCGGCATCGGGCAGGCGACAGCGCTCAAATTTGCGCGCGAAGGCGCGAAAGTCGTGGTGTGTGATCTGACTCAGGAGAGCATTGCCGAAACGCTCAAACTGTGTGAACAGGCCGGCGCGCAGACGCTGGGGTGCGTGGCGAACGTAACGGACGTTAAATCCCTGCGCGCCATGGTGGAGGCGACGGTGGCCAAATTCGGTCGCATCGATTGCCTGGTGAATAACGCCGGTATCGTGGCCGATGCGCAGATGAAGAACATGACCGAGGATCAGTTCGACAAGGTGATCGCGGTCAACTTGAAAGGTGTGTTCAACGCCACCAAAGCGGTGGTCGATACCATGCTGGCGCAGCAGTCGGGCGTGATTCTGAATTCGTCGTCTATCGTCGGGCTGTATGGCAACTTCGGTCAAACCAATTACGCCGCCGCCAAATTCGGCGTGATCGGCATGGCTAAAACCTGGGCGCGCGAGCTCGGGCGCAAGGGCATCCGCTCCAACGCGGTGTGTCCGGGGTTTATTTCCACCAGTATCCTGGCGACGATTCCCGAAAAAGTCATCAAGGCGCTGGAAGAAAAAGTGCCGATGGGACGCTTGGGCAGACCCGAAGACGTGGCGAATACGTTTGCGTTTCTGGCGTCCGACGATGCCAGCTATATCAATGGCGCGGTGATCGAGGTCAGCGGCGGCTTGGTGATTTAGGTCTCCAGTAGCAAGCGGATTTTTTCAGCGTCCGGGGTGTACACCACGCCGCGTTCGGTAATCAACGCGGTGACCAGTTCCGCCGGCGTTACGTCAAACACCGGATTTCTTACAGCCACGCCGTGCGGCGCCCATTGCGTGTCGCCGTAGCCGGTGACCTCAATGGCGGCGCGTTCTTCAATCGGAATGTCATGACCTGACGCGGTATTGGCGTCGATGGTCGATAGCGGCGCGGCAACATAAAACGGAATGCCGTGACGCCGCGCCAGCACGGCCACGCTGTAAGTGCCGATCTTGTTCGCTACGTCTCCGTTCGCGGCGACACGATCTGCGCCGACGATCACCGCATCGATTTCGCCCTGGCGCATCAGCAGCCCGGCGGCGTTGTCCGCGATCAGCGTTACGGGAATGCCGTCCTGCATCAACTCCCACGCGGTAAGCCGCGCGCCTTGCAGAAACGGGCGGGTTTCATCGGCAAACACGTGGATGCGCTTGCCGGCTTCGACGGCGGAACGAATCACGCCCAGCGCCGTGCCGTGTCCGGCGGTGGCCAGCGCACCGGCGTTGCAGTGCGTGAGCACGCGCATGTTGTCGTTGAGCAGCGTCGCGCCGTGCGCACCCATCTGGCGGTTCAGGCGCACGTCTTCTTCGGCGATAGCATGGGCTTCGGCGAGCAACGCGCTGGCGATGTCTGCGGTTGCCGCGGCGTGCAGCGTGTCGAGCGTCGCGCGCATGCGATTCAGCGCCCAGAATAAATTCACCGCCGTGGGCCGGCTGGCGGCGAGGTGCGCGATGCCTTGCGCCATGCCCGCCAGAAATGCATCGCGCGGCTGGTCACGCAATTGATCGTGCAATCGCAGAGCCTCCAGCGCCACGCCGTACGCCGCAGCGCACCCAATGGCCGGCGCGCCGCGCACCACCATGGTTTTGATGCCTTCCGCCACAGCGGCAGCGGAGTCGTAGCGCAGATACGCAACACGCCGTGGCAAGGCGCGCTGGTCGAGCATTTCCAGCGCGTTATTGACCCATCGTAAGGTGTTGTTTTTATTCATTTATTTATTGAACGTCGCGGCAAACCCACCGTATTCAAACTCCGCCTGTGCGATCGCCAGCGGCGGGGCGCAGCGGTAGCGTCCATGCGCGCTGGCGCGGCAGATGATGGTGATGTCGTGTTGGTACATTTCGGCCGCGATTCGGGCGTCGTGCGCGGTGGCGCCAAACGCGCACACGCCCCATGCCGGGTCGAGCAGGATGCGCGGCGCCGCGTCGATCAGCGCGCTGGCTTGCCTGCCCAGATGCGTATCGAGATAGGCACGGTAATGTGCGGCGTAGGCCTGCACATCACGTCCGAGCATCGGCACGCGCTTGGTATACACCGCGTGCTGCGGCGTTGCCGGGCCTTGTTGCGAGATTTCGGCGAGATACGTGCGTTGCGCGAACGCCATGCATTGCGCGTCGTTGACGATGTGCATCACCAGCGGTTTGCCGGTAACGGCGTTGATGTCGCCCTGCACTTTGTCCAGCGATTTTGCATTAGCCGCCGATGCGGGCATGGACGGCGTGCCCGGCGTGAGGTCCCACGCCTTGCGCGCTTGCAGGTAGGTCTCGGCGCGCGTCACCAACTCAATCATGTTCTCGTAGGATTCACGCGCATCGTTGCCGAACGCCACTACGCCATGAAACGCGAGAATGAGACCGATAGTGTTCGCCGTGCGGCGTTGCTCAAACACCGTCATGCAGGCACGCGCTAATCCATGACCCGAGTGGTGATAGGGCACCAGCGGTGCACGGTCTGCATAGATATCGGCATGTACCGCCGCGATGTGTTCAATGTTCATCGCCGCCAGCACGGCATCGGCGTGGGTGTGTTCGACACAGCGAAACGGCAGCCCGGCGTGCAGCAGCGTTTCGATGGAGGGCCGCGGCGCGGGGCGGCACGCGAGGCAGGCGTCGAGCGTGCGCATCATTTCTGCGTTGCTGAGATGCTCCCGCGCCAGCACCTGCATCACGCCATCAAGGTGCAGCGGGGTGAAGGCAGTCTCGTCAACGCGGGCAAGATCGCTGCCGGTGCCTTTGACGTAGAGCACCGCGCCGTTGTCTTCATCGATTTTGATCGAGGTGTTGCCGCCGCCGTGCAGCACCAGCGACGCGTCGCCGCCCAGCAGCCGCGAGCTGTAGGCGCGCAGCGCCAGCGCGCTGCCGGGTTGCGCGGCATCCGCATCACTCCACAGGCTTTTCATGTGCTGATTATAATCGGACGCATGACTCTATCGAAACCGTTTACCGTGCGCCATGCAGACTGGGTTGTGGATGGCGCGATGCTTGCCGCCATCCGCCGCGAGGTGTTTGTTGTTGAGCAGCGCGTGCCGGAGGACGAGGAATGGGATGATAAGGATGTGTCAAGCCGGCATGTCATCGCGCTGGCGGCCGATGGGCGCGCCATCGGCACGGGACGGCTATTGACAGACGGGCGCATCGGACGCATGGCAGTGCTAAAACCGTGGCGCGGACGCGGCGTTGGCGGTGCGTTGTTGACCACGCTCATCACGATGGCGCGCGAAGGCGGGTTCACCGAGACGCGGCTACACGCGCAGACCCATGCGCTGGCTTTTTACCACCGGCACGGCTACACGCCGATGGGTGATGAATTCATGGAGGCCGGCATCCCGCACTACGAGATGTGGTTGCAACTGAAGCCACTCAACGCGTGAGCTGAAAGTCCCGCGTGACTTCGCCGATAAACGCGCCGCGCGGGCCAAAACTGCGTTCGGCATACGTGACGCCGCCATCGCGGTTGACAATAATCACGGTGCTGGCGCGCGTGCCGTAGCGATCATCTACCGCGATGAATTTCGGCCCCAGGGCTTTTTCGCGCGCGAGGCCGACGCCGGTATCAGGCAGCGCATCCGCCGCGGCCACGCTGCGGTCGGCGAGCATATCGAAAAGTTTTTCGGGCATGGATTGCGGATTGCTTTGCAGCAGCGCTGCGAGTTGGTGCTTGCCGCTGGTGACTTTGGGCCAGGGGGTATCGAGCAGATGATTGCTCAGGCCATGCACGCTGGGCGTGATCGCTTCAACGCTGTTACCGTAATTGGACAAAAACCACAGCGCATTCAAGTCACCCGCGAGCACGCCGAAGCCGGCGTACTCCGCTCGGCGGGCGGCCACGGATTGCAGATAGGGTTGCGCCGCCTGTGTGCCGGTGAGATAGCCGCCTACCAGATCGCCGCGCGAGCGGGGTGCGACACCTTTGGGATAGCCGTCTCGAAAGTTGGTCACGGCGGCGAAACGCCCCGCGCGGGTCAAGCCCATCCACGCGCCGCCCATTTCAAGATCGCGCCCGCCGTAGAGTTGCGGATGGTCTTGCCAGAAGGCAGCCGGCGCGGTGGGGCGTGTGTAGGCTTCGTCACGATTCGCGGCGACCACCAGCGGGTAATCCGCGTGCGCATTAAATGCGAATAAAATCAAACACATGGGATTATTTAACGAGGTAGGGCAGTGCGGCGATTTGCAGCGGCGGGCCGTCAGGGGATTGGAAATGCACGTCAGATTTTTCGATGCTGCCGGTTTGAATCACCGCCAGCACGTCGTGGTGGCTGGCATCCATGCGCACTGCGGAAACAATCATGCCGCTCGCCTGCTCGCCAAAGGCGTCGCTATACAGTTTGTCGCCGGGGGCGGGCGCATCGCTTGAAACAATGCGCGCGCGCACCATGCGCTGCTTGAGTTTGCCGAGGTAATGCATGCGTGCGACGATTTCCTGGCCGGGATAACAGCCTTTGTCGAAACTCACCGCGCCGATGAAATCAAAATTCACCGTCTGCGGCACGAATTGCTCTTGCGTCGCGCCAACCACCGATGGAATGCCGGCTTCGATATCGAGCTGCGCCCACAGTGATGCCGGCGAGGCGGCGGTTATTTTAGTCAGCGCCGCAGCAATAGCGACGGCAGCCGAAGGTGACGCCGCGATGAGATAGCGATGCACGGGCAATTTCACTATCGAAAATCCGTCGCCATGCGCTACGTCATGAACGGCCGCGGGTAGCGCGCTGTGCAGTGACGTGATGATTGCTGCGGCTCCATCGCCGCTGATACCGAAGAACACGTTTTCGGCAGACACATCGACCGTTTTGACCTTGGCGCGCAGTATGTACATCGACAAGCGCTTGCGCACGGGCTCGCACAACTCGCGCGGCAGCATCATGTGAACCGCGCCCTCGCGTTGCCACAACAGCAGGCAGGCGAGCAGGCGGCCTTTGGCGGTGCAGTAGCCCGAGTACTGACTGCGCGCTTGCGACAGCAACTGCACATTGCTGGTGAGTTGGCCTTGCAAAAATGCCTGCGTGTCGGGCCCGTCGAATCGAAGCAGGCCCGATGACGCGATGTCGCACCACTTAATATCAGCCACAGTCAGGTTTTGCGCATGCCGTCTAAGAACAGCGCGCATTTTATATGAGGCGCGAAAGTCATACCGAATTCAATTAAAAGTTGTTTAAAAACAAATACTTACATTATTATTGAATTTTGGCTACTGCCTCGGCGGCAGGCGCGTGACGGTGCTTTCATGTTCGATCACCTGGTAATCACCCTCCACTACCGTCGCTGTGGCGTCGGTGCCGGCGTAGTCCATCTCACGCTGTGCCCGTTTGAGTTTGCGCAAGGTCCACCACAGCCGCGCGCCGAACACCGTGGCCACCAGCGCGCCCGCGATCAGCGCCACGGTGAGAAAGAAAAATCCCAGGATGACCAGTGCCACGGTAACGAGTGCCATGGCGATGCGCGTGATCCAGCCGGTTTGTTGGGGTGTGTTCATAAGGGTGTTCGACCATCAAGGATGGCGCGGGTTCAGCCGGTTCAATAATCGGGATTGAAACTTTTGATGATGACGCCGCCGGATTTTTCGTCGGGTTCCAGCGTGATCAGTTTGCGTGCTTCGGCTTCGTCGAGCAATTTGCCGAACGAGCGAAAGCCATAGTAGGCCTCGTTAAAGCCGGGCTTGCGGCGCTTTAATGCTTGCTTAACCATCGAACCCCAGATTTTTTCTTCCGCGCTGCGTTCGGCGAACAACGCTTCGATGGTTTCCATCACCACATCCAGTGCCTCGGCGGTGCGCTCGCCCTCGGGTGCGGGTTTGCCGGTGGCAGCGGTCGCCGCACTGGCGGCAGGTTTTTTCTTGCGCGACTGCTTGCGCGATTTTTCGCGCACCAGATCGTCGTAGAAAATAAACTCATCGCAATTGGCAATCAACAAATCCGATGAGGATTTTTTGACGCCGACGCCGATCACTACTTTGTTGTTCTCGCGCAGCTTGGACACCAGCGGTGAAAAATCGGAATCGCCACTGATAATGACGAAGGTGTCCACGTGCGACTTGGTGTAGCACAGGTCCAGCGCATCCACCACCATGCGGATGTCAGCGGAGTTTTTGCCGGACTGGCGCACGTGCGGGATTTCGATCATCTCGAATGCCGCTTCGTGCATGTCTTTTTTGAATTCACGATAGCGCTCCCAGTCGCAATAGGCTTTTTTGACGACGATATTGCCCTTGAGCAGCAGGCGTTCAAGCACCTTGCTGATGTCGAAAGCATCGGAATGGAGATCGCGCACGCCGAGTGCGACGTTTTCAAAGTCGCAAAATAGCGCCATGCTGCGGGTGTCCATGGTCATGGGTGCTCCGTGAAGATGAATGTCGCGATTGTGATGAAGCGGCGAGCAAAAGTCGATGAGTTTTGTCAACAGATTGTTGCAAGAGCGCCCGTAATGCCGCTACGATGGCGCTCATGACAAGGGAAACCCAGACACTGACCGTGTTGTTCGCGGACATTACCGA
>JAYVQD010000115.1:0-9718 GCA_043777275.1 Nitrosomonadales bacterium | reverse complement strand
TCGATCAATTGTTTGCTCTTCTCGTCCAGACAAACAACGGGCTGCTCCGCGCGAAAAGGAAGGGCATACAGATCGAGCAAAGCGTACATCCGCTGTCGATACTCCGCCGTCAGCTTGCCGATGCACCACATCAGCTTGCGCCACGGCTTGAGGCAGTTTTTTTTAGCAGCCGGCGCACCGTCTCGCGGCTGATAGGGCCAATCCCTGCCTGCGCTTGTGCAGCCTGTTCCAGCAATACCGACTGGCTGCATTACATACCGCTGATCGAACGCAAGCCCGGCGCCCTACGCAACGGCGCGCCGTTTGAGGATATGCCACCGCCGCTGATCAAACTTCAGGCGGCGCTGCTGCGACGGGAACGGCAGGAAGGCAGCCGCGTCATGGCCCGTGTGTTGGCGGCCGTTCCAGCCCATGGCCTGGAGGCGGTGCTGGTAGCCGTCGAACTGGTGCTGGAGTCTGGCATGCATAGTGCCGAGCATGTGTTGAATGTGCTGGCGCGCCTGAACCAGCAGCCGCTGTCGGCGCGGGTAGAAACCAGCCTGAAGCTGAATGAAGAACCGCTGGCAGATACCGCCCGCTATGACAGCCTGACGGGACAGGAGGTGTCTCATGTCTGAGATCGTCAGCCAACTCAAGGCACTCAAGCTGCGCGGCATGGCGGTGAGCTATGCGGAAATGCTCGGTCAAGGCGGCAACGCATCCCTGCAGATGGCGGATTGGCTGATCAAGCAGCTGATCGAAGCAGAGACCACGGATCGTGCGATCCGCTCCATCGGCTACCAGATGACCGCAGCACGCTTCCCGATTCACCGCAGCCTGGCCGACTTCGATTTCAGTCAATCGAAGGTTGATGAGCCATTGATCCATCAACTGGCCACCTTTGACTTTACCGAATCTGCGCAGAACGTGGTGCTGGTCGGCGGCACAGGAACGGGCAAGACGCATTTGGCGACCGCCTTGGGCGTAGCCGCCATTCAACAGCACGGCTTACGAGTACGGTTCTACTCTACGGTGGACCTGGTCAATATGCTGGAGCAAGAGAAGGCGGCGGGCAAGCAAGGCCGTCTGATGCTCAGTCTGATCCACATGGATCTGGTGATTCTGGATGAGCTCGGCTATTTGCCGTTCTCTCAGGCTGGCGGCGCTTTGTTGTTCCACTTGCTGTCAAAGATCTACGAACGCACCAGTGTCATCATCACCACCAACCTCACCACCAACCTCACCTTCGCTGAATGGAGCAGCGTGTTCGGCGATGCAAAGCTGACCACGGCATTGCTCGACCGGCTAACGCATCACTGCCACATCGCCGAGACCGGTAATGAGTCCTACCGCTTCAAGCACAGCAGTGCGCAGGCCAAAGAACGCATCAAGTCGCGGGAAAAGACCAAACGTTCATCGTCAAAAACGCACGAGGAACCCTTCTGAACAATGAAAACCGGGAACCACACATTCCCGGCGTCCATAATGCATCGAACAACTCGCGCAGGAAGCAAAACACCATCACAGTCTGGTAGACTTATCCACAGATGCGTAGCCCACTACGCAAAAAAGTGCCTGGTCAAAATTCACCGAGCACAACTGGTCAGTTTTAACCGCGCGCCAACAACCTGTACTATTGATAGCGGGCAATGATTTCGTTAATTAAAACCCATAAAGCCGCGCCGGATTTTCCACCAGTATCCGCTTCCGCATCGCCTCATCCATCACCCAATCACCAAACTGAGTCGCCAGATCACCATCGTCCGGCATGTTCGCCCGTGCGCCAGGATGCGGCCAATCGCTGCCCCACACGATGCGATCCGGCGCGGCGGCGACCATGGCTTTTGCCAGCGGCGTCACATCCGGGTACATCGGCTTTTGTTTCGACAAAAAATACGCGCCCATGATTTTTGCCCACACGTTATCGCGTTTCACCAGCCGCAGCAGCGCCTGAAATGCCGCGCCGCTGACGCCGTTGGCGGCTTGGCACTTGGCGAAGTGGTCGATGACAATGTTAATTTTCAAACTCGCGAGTTGGTCTTCGCCTTCGGGCATTTTTTCGAGGTCGAGAAAAAACTGCAAATGCCAGCCCATCGCTTTCAGGCGCGGCGCCAGTCGTTCGCCGTCGGAAAGTTTCAGTCCTTCGGTTTCAGATGCGAGGTTGATGCGGATGCCGCGCACGCCGGCGTCGTGCAGGGTTTGCAGTTCCTTATCAGTGACGTTGGGTTTCACCACCGCGATGCCGCGAAAATTGAATACGCCGGATTTCATCGCCGCCACCATGCACGCATTGTCGGAACCATACACACTGGGCTGCACCAGCACTGCGCGTTGGCAGCCGATGGCGGTGAGCATGCGCGCGTAATCGTGCGGCGTGGCGTCGGGTGCGATGTAGGCTGCGCCGGGCGTGTACGGAAATGAACTTTGCGGGCCGAACACGTGCGCGTGGCAGTCGGTTGCGCCGGCGGGAAACTTCACCGTGGGCGGTGTGACGTTCGGATTAAAGCCGGGAATGTTAAAGGGCAGGATAGTGCGGCCATGAGCGATAGTCCGTGTATTGTAAGTATTTGTTTTTAAAAGATTTATTCTGCCCGTGCACCAGAGGCTTTAACCACCTTGGCCCACAGCGCGATCTGCGTGCGGTTGAATTGATCCATGCCGTCGGGCGTGGTGCTGACCACTTCAGCGCCCAGGCTGGAGATGCGTTCCTTGATGTCGGGTAGGGCGAGCACGCGCACCAACTCGCTGTTTAATTTGGCGACGACTTCTTTCGGCGTCGCGGCGGGTACGACCACGCCGAACCAGCCGACGGCGGCGAAACCCGGCACGCCGGATTCGGCGATGGTGGGCACGTTGGGCAATGCACTCGCACGCTTGGCGCTGGTGACGGCCAGCGCTTTGATGCGGCCGGATTTCACATAGGGGCTGGCGACGACAATGTTTTCAAAGCTCATCGCGATCTGGCCGCCGATCACATCGCCGATGGCCTGCGCGCTGCCTTTGTACGGCACATGCTGCATGTCCACGCCGGTGAGCATTTTGAACATTTCGCCCGACAGATGATTCGGTGTGCCGCTGCCGGGCGATGAGAATGTCAGTTGGCCGGGCCGCGTTTTGGCGAGCGTTACCAGTTGTTTCGCGTTGCTGACTTGCATGGACGGATGCACCGACAGCACGTAACAGGTGGTCGCCATCAGGGAGATAGAGGCGAAGTCTTTGACCGGATCAAACGGAATCTTGGCATACAAACTGGGCGCCACCGAGTTGGGCGCGGTGGTGGCGAGCAGCAGGGTGTGGCCGTCGGGCGCGGCCTTCGCGGCTAGTTCGGTGCCGATCAGGCCACCTGCGCCTGCGCGGTTGTCCACCACGAACTGCTGGCCGAATGTTTCGGAGAATTTCTGGCTGGCGATGCGTGCCATCAGGTCGGCGGTGCCGCCTGCCGTCCACGGCACGATCATGCGCGCGGCGCGGGACGGGTAGCTCTGGGCCAGGGTGATACTCGACGTTACACTCAGCATTACAATCAGCAGTAGTCGGTTGGACACAGGCGCTCCTTTCGGGGAATTTTGAATTCTACCGTTCTCGCTCCGTAAGTGCGGTGTAAGGTTAATCCACGGATTCCACAGGTGCGAACGGCGGCAATCTCCGCGATAATACGAACCTGAGTATCGCCCTGAAAAATACACGCTCCGTAGCAGAGAAAACACCATGTTAGACATCCAGTTATTGCGCAGCGATCTTGCCGGTACGACAGCGCGCCTTGCGGCTCGCGGCTTTACCCTGCCTGCTGCCGAGTTTGAAGCGCTCGAAGCCGAGCGCAAAAAAGTGCAGACCGACACACAGGAGCTGCAGGCACGTCGCAATGCGCTGTCAAAGCAAGTGGGGCAACTCAAGGCGAAAAAAGAAGATGCCTCCACGCTCATGGCAGAGGTCAGTGCGCAGGCCGAACAATTGAAAGCGCTGGAACAGCAGCTCGACAGCGTGCAGAAAAGACTCAACGACTTTTTGATGGTGATTCCGAATCTGCCGCACGCCTCGGTGCCCGCAGGGAAATCCGCAGACGACAACGTGGAGGTGCGCCGCATCGGTGAGCCGCGAAAATTTGATTTCGCGGTGAAAGATCACGTCGATGTCGGCGAGGGTTTGGGACAGCTTGATTTCGATACCGCGGGCAAAATCGCCGGCGCGCGTTTCTCCGTGTTGAAAGCGGGCGTCGCACGCATGCATCGCGCGCTCGCGCAGTTCATGCTCGACACGCACACGCAAGAGCACGGCTATACCGAAGTGTATGTGCCCTACATGGTCAGCGGCGAATGCGCGAACGGCGTTTCCAGCCTCGCCAAGTTCAAGGATGATCTGTTCAAGATCGAAGGGCGCGATCTGTATCTGATACCGACCGCTGAATACCCGGTTACAAATATCGTTAGAAATCAAATACTTACGTTGAGTGATTTGCCGCTGAAGTTTGTTTGCCACACGCCGTGTTTTCGCAGTGAGGCGGGTTCGTACGGCAAAGACACGCGCGGCATGATCCGCCAGCATCAATTCGACAAAGTGGAACTGGTGCAAATCGTTACGCCGGATCAATCGGCCGAGGCGCATGAGCAACTGACCGCGCACGCTGAAACGATTTTGCAAACACTCGAACTGCCGTTTCGCACCATGACGCTTTGCACCGGTGATATGGGCTTCTCGTCCGCCAAAACCTACGACATTGAGGTGTGGCTGCCGGGGCAGAATGCGTATCGCGAGATTTCGTCATGCAGCAACTTTGAAGCGTTTCAGGCGCGGCGCATGCAGGCGAGACACCGGACGGCGCAGGGCAAAACCGAATTCGTGCATACCATCAACGGCTCTGGTCTGGCGGTGGGGCGCACGCTGGTGGCGATATTGGAGAATTATCAGAACGCCGATGGCAGTGTGAGCGTGCCGACGGTATTGCAGTCGTATATGGGCGGCTTGCAAAGGGTGCAAGCGGCGTAATGCATACATTCCCGCGCATGGGTGTCCGTAGCGTGCGCCGTGCGCACGACAAAACCACGTCGCGATGCACATCGGTCAATAATTTGGCAGACAATCTGCAATCGCCATTCCGGCTGTCGTGCGCACGGCGCACGCTACGTTAATCATTATGCTTTCCAAGGCTGATAACGAACTCCTCACCCGCACCGGCGTCGGCACGCCGCTGGGGGATTACTTTCGCCGTTTCTGGCATCCGTTTGCGTTGTCGTGCGAAATGGCCGAGCCTGACAGCCCGCCGATCCGCGTCAAAATCATGGGCGAAGACCTGGTGGCGTTTCGTGACACCAGCGGGCGCGTTGGTTTGGTGGAACCCCGTTGCGCGCATCGCGGCGCGAATCTTTTTTTCGGGCGCAACGAGGAATGCGGCTTGCGCTGCGTGTACCACGGCTGGAAATACGATGTCGATGGCCAATGCGTCGATATGCCCAACGTGCCGGCGGAGGCGGGGTATCACGGCAAGGTGTCGATCACCGCATACCCGACGCGCGAGTTCGGCGACATGGTGTGGGCGTATTTGGGACCGCGTGAACACATGCCTGCCGAGCCGCCGCAACTTGAGTGCGGCGTGGTGCCTGCATCGCATCGTTACGTGAGCAAGCGGCTGGTGGATTGCAACTGGGCGCAGTCGATGGAAGGCGCGCTCGATACCGCGCACTTTTCGTTTTTACACATGCCGGCACCGGGGGTGAAATCCAACGAAAACCCCAATGCAGCCGCCGACGAAAACCGCCTGCGCTGGTTGCGCAACGACCCGTTGCCGCAATTCAGCGTCAAGGAACACGAGGCCGGTTTTGTCATCGGCGGTTCGCGCAAGGCTGATGATGGTGCGCTGTATTGGCGGATTACGCAGTTCATGCTGCCGTCGCATTCGCTCACCCCCGCGGCCATGCCGGGCGAAACGTATTTTGGCTATACATGGGTGCCGATCACCGATGAGTCGTGCTGGATTTATGTGTATGGCTGGCGCACGGATCGTCCGCTCACCGCCGAGGAACGCGCGACCTTCAACAAGGGCGGCTACGGCCAGTTAGCCGAACTGGGGCCGGGCTATGTGCCGCTGCGCAATCGCGCCAACGATTATTTGATTGACCGCGATGACCAAAAGCATCGCAGCTTCACCGGAGTGAAAGGCATCGCGGAGCAGGATCAGATGGCGTGGGAAAGTCAGGGCACCATCATGGATCGCAGCCACGAACGGCTGTCGCCCACCGACGTGGGCATTGTGCGCTTTCGCCGCGCGATCCTCGATGGTGTGCGCGCCTTGCAGGCGGGCAAGGCGCCCGCCGCCGCAGGCAACCCCGGCGCGTATCGGCTGCGCTCCGGCGGCGCGGTGGAGCCGGGCAGTCTTTCGTTTGAACAAATGATGCAACAGCGCTTCGGTAGCATCACAGGCAGTGCAACGGGGAGAGTGAATTGATGAAGCGTTTTTTTCTGGGCGTGGCGGGCTTGCTCGCGGTGGGTGGGGTGGGTGGCATGGCTCCCGCGTGGGCGCAGGATCCGGCCACGCGTCCGATCCGCATGATCGTGCCGTTTTCCGCTGGTAGCGCCAGCGATGTCATCACGCGCATCCTGATCGAGCGTATCAGCAACATGACCGGCCAGCGCTTTGTGATGGATAACCGGCCGGCCGCCGGCGGTATTCTCGGCACGCAAATGGTCGCGAAGGCGACGCCTGACGGGTACAGCTTTGGCATGAGCGCATCGGGACCGCTGGCCGCGAACAAGACGCTCTACAAGGATTTGGGCTACGACCCCGAGCGTGATATTCAGCCGGTATCGTTGTTTGCAAGCCTGCCCAATGTGGTGGTGGTGAGCGCGAAGCTGCCCGTGCAGAGCATCAACGATCTCATTGATTATGTGAAAAAAACGCCCGGCGTGCCGTACGGCTCCGTGGGTAACGGCAGTGCGCAACATCTCGCGGGCGCGTTTTTCGAGCAACTGGTCGGCGCGCGTATGACGCATGTGCCGTACAAGGTGACGGCCAATCTGGTGACGGATCTGGTCTCAGGCCAGGCACCGGTGAGTTTTCAACTGTTGCCCAATGTGCGCGGCCAAATCAAGGCGGGGCAGGTGCGCCCGTTGATCGTGGCCGCTAACCGGCGCCTCACGGCATTGCCGGAAGTGCCCACCGCCGCGGAAGCCGGGATCAAGGGTTATGTGTCGGCGGCATGGTTCGCGTTTATCGCACCGGCCGGCACGCCGCGCGCGGCCGTGGACAAGCTGCACAAGGATACCGCCGCAGCGATAGCAGACCCGTCAGTGCGCGCGCGCTTCATCGATTTCGGTGCGGAGCCGCTCGCCACCACGCCCGATGATCTCGGTAAATTCATCTCGGCGGAAATCGTCAAGTGGCGGGAGATTATTACCAGGGGCGGGATAGCGCTGGACCCGTAGTCATCCGTTACAAAATACGGTTCGAGCGCAGCATCGAGATCAACGCTGCGATGGCCGCGAGTGCCGCGCCGAGCGCGACGAACACGGCTGTGATCTCGGTCTCGCGGCCCTTGCCCAGCGCCAGCCGGGAACTGAGATGCTTGTAAATGTTTTTCAGGTCTGCCGCGCTGCCGGCGCGGAAATATTCGCCGCGGGTCATGGTGGCGAGTTTTTTCAGCGTGTCTTCATCCATGCGCACCCGCATCGACCATCCCTCCACACTGAGCACAGCGCCTTCTGTCGTGCCGATGCCCACGGTAAAGACGCGCACGCCGCGCTCGGCCGCGAGCTTGCCCGCTTCCAGCAGATCGGGCCCGGTATTGCTTTCGCCATCGGACACCAGCACAATCGCCGCGCCGCTGTTAGACCCCGGCGGCACCGGTTTGAAATTCTGCGCTTCAGCCTGACGTGCCCAGTCGCGGGTCCAGCTCGCTGCATCCTTGCCGCTGATGATTTTTTGCGCATCGATGCCGCTGGCCGGCAGCAGCGTCGTTAGCGCGATCACCAGGCCGCTGCCCAAGGCGCTGCCCGGCTGAAGTTGAACGCGCTCGATCGCGCGGATGATGTCCTCGCGTTTGTCGGTGGGCGACTGCACCAGTGACGCAGTAGCGGCGATGGACACCACGCCGATGCGCACCTGGCTCGGTTGTTCGGCAATGAATGCCTTGGCTGCCGCCTGCGCTGCCGCGAGCCGGTTGGGTTTCACGTCGGTGGCGCGCATGCTGCCGGAGGCATCCATCGCCAGAATGATCGCATCCACCCGCGACGGTAGCACGATCACCGCCTGCGGCCGCGCCACCGCGACGATCAATGTGGCAAGCCCCATCAACAGCAGGATCGCGGGGGCATGCTGGTTGAGCGCGGCGCGCCAGCGGCCGAACCTGCTCAAGCGGCCCGGTGTGTGCCGTGCTTCTGTCGCGTTGATCGATGCGCCATCCCCGGCCCGCACCAGACCGGCATAGCGCAAGTCGGTTTGCTTGCGGCGCGCCATCAGCCGCAGGTAGTACGCGATTAACAGCGGCACGGCGATGAGCAGCCAGAGCATGGCCGGCCACAAAAACGTCAGTGCGCGAAGTTCGTAAGGGGAGAATAAAGAGGAAAGGGAAGGCATGATGGCCGATAGCCGCCGGTCAGTTGGCGAGTGATGGGCGCGCGGCGATGCTGCTCACGGCGCCCGCGGCGAGCCGGCTGCGCTGCTTGCGCAATTGGATGAACCGCAGCAGCGCTTCGTCAAGATTGGTGTCGGTCGCCAGTTCCAGGCAATCGACACCAGCTCCCGAGAGCGCGTGGCGTAACGTTGCTTCCCGCTGCTCGGCGGCGTGGATAAAGCGTTTGCGGAAACCGCGATCATGGGTGTCGACGAAAAGCTGCTCGCCGGTCTCGGCGTCCTGCATCACCACGAAGCCGAGGTCGGGCAGCTCAAGCTCCATTGGATCGTAGAGCCGCACCGCGATGACTTCATGACGCCGCGCGAGCAGCGCGAGCGCTTTTTCCCAACCCGGAACGCTGATGAAGTCGGACACGACAAACACCACCGAGCGGCGCTTGATAACCGTCTGCGCATGGGCGAGCAACACCGCGAGATCGGTTTCCTTGCCCGCCAGTTTTGATGGCGGTTTTTGCGGTTTATGGACATCGCCGGTCTTGCTCACGCGCAGCAATTGATCCAGCAAATGCAGCACCTGCCGCCGGCCCATGCGCGCGGGTATCACATCGCAAGCGCGATAGCCGGGCGCTTGGGTTTCCGTGCGCGCGCCGTCGTAAAGCAATGCGCCGACACGATTGCCGTGACGGGTGAGCAGGCGCGCGAGCACGCCCACGAATTCGGACGACAGCTCGCGCTTACGCACATTACCCGAGCCAAAATTCACCGAGCCTGAAAGATCCAGCAGAAACCAGGCGCTGACTTCGCGGTCTTCGAGAAACTCGCGGACATACGGCGTCTGCAAGCGCGCGGTGACATTCCAGTCGATATAACGCACATCGTCGTGCGCCTGGTATTCGCGCAAGTCGGCAAGGTCGATGCCGAAGCCGCGCAACAACGTGCGGTAGTCGCCTTGCAGCAGGCCGTCGAGGCGGCGAATCACCGTCCACTTAAGCCGCCGCAGGAGCGTCTCCGGGTCGGCGCGTCCGTGGCGCGCGCCGGCCGTGCTGGCGGTGGCTTGCGGCATGCGGATCATCGGGGGAGCAACCGTGTCAAGAGGAAGGCTGAATTTTCCATGTTTGATTTGTTTTTAGCATAGCGTTGAGTATGGTCAGCAGCTTCCTCATACATGCGGTCATC
>JAYVQD010000114.1:0-9747 GCA_043777275.1 Nitrosomonadales bacterium | reverse complement strand
AAGTATTTGTTTTTATTGAGTTTTTTATTCTCGCCTTGGGCGGGTGCTGTAGACACGATTTTGCTCAATGGCAAAATCGTTACCGTCGATGATCGCTTCACCATCGCGCAGGCGCTGGCGATCAGGAACCAGCGCATCGTTGCCACCGGCAGCAATGCCGACATTCGCAAACTCGCCGATGCGAACACCAAAGTGATCGATGCGAAAGGCCGCACGGTGATACCGGGTCTCATCGACAATCACTCGCACTGGATACGCGCCGCTGAACACGACGAGCTGCGCTTTGATGGCGTGACCTCGCGCAAGCGGGCGCTGGCGATGCTGACCGAGCGTGTGCGCACGGCCAGGCCCGGTGAGTGGGTCAGCGTGCTGGGTGGCTGGTCGGAAGAACAATTCACCGATGAGCCGCGCGGTTTTCCGCTGGCGGAGCTCGACAAGCTCGCGCCCGATACACCGCTGGCGGTGCAATCGATTTATAACCATACGTATCTGAATACGGCAGGGCTGCGCGCGGCGAAGATCGACGAGAACACACCGAACCCGCCCAACGGCACCATCGAAAAAGACGCGAACGGCAAACTCACCGGTGTGGTGCGCGGTGCGGGCGGTGTGGCGTTCGTTGCGGGCAAAGTGCCCAAGCTCGAAGCCGAAGCGCGCATGCTCAACGTGCGCAAGCTGGCGACGTATCTCAATTCGCTGGGCCTTACGGCGTGGGGTGATGCGGGCGGACGCGGCATGTCGGCGAGTCACTATGCGCCGTATCGCGAGCTTGCCGACAAAGGCGAACTCACGGTGCGCGTGTTCTGGACCACCATCCGCCAACCGGCGACGCCGGAGCAAGTCGATAAAGTGCTGGCAGAGGTGGCAACGATAAAGCCGTTCCAGGGCAACGACCTGATGGATCACATCGGCTGGGGCGAATCGGTTTATGCGCCGATCACCACGCAGTTGCTGCGCGTGCAAAAAGAAGTGAACCCCGACGGCATCAGGCAAATGCAGCGCATCGCGGGCGCGCTGGCTGCGCGCGGCATCTATCTGAATTCACACGTGGAGATGAACGGCCCCATCGAGCAATTCGTCACGGCGTATGAGGAGCTGAATAAGAACACACCGATCAAGGGCCTGCGCTGGTCGTTCTCGCATCTGGATCAAATCGACGAGCCGCAATTGCAGCGCATGAAGCGTCTCGGCATGACCGCGCAAATCCACAGCCGTCCGCTGATACAAGGCGTGCTGATGCACAAAGTGCATGGCGAAGCCGCGTGGGACATGCCGCCGTTTCGACGCGTGCAGGATAGCGGCATCGTTTGGGGCCTGGGTTCCGACGCCACGGCGGTGACGACCTCTAATCCGTTCTACACCCTGGGTTTTGCCATCACCGGCAAAATGGTCGGCGGTCACCACGTCAATCGCCAGAGCATCACCCGCGAAGAAGCGTTGATCGCGCACACGCGCAGCAACGCGTTCATTTTGTTTCAGGAAGGCAATCTCGGCTCGTTGCAGAAAGGCAAGTATGCCGACCTGCTGGTGCTCGACCGCGATTACCTCACCGTGCCCGCCGATGCGATAAAGGATTTGAAGCCGGTGATGACGATGGTGGGCGGCAAAGTGGTTTACGACGTCGTTCAAGAGGCAAAGCGATAGTATGAACATCATCATGCCGCAACTCGGTGAAACCGTCACCGAAGGCACCATTACCAGGTGGTACAAAAAAGCCGGCGATAGCGTCAAGGCCGACGAGACGCTGTTTGATATCGAGACGGATAAAGTCAGCACCGAAATTCCGTCGCCGGTCGCTGGCGTGATCGACGCCATACTCATAGGCGAAGGTGTGACCGCGAAGGTGGGCGTGACGCTGGCGGTGATACGCGAAAGCGGCGGTGCAGTGGCGGCACCTGGGCCTGCTGTTGTGGTTTCCACCCTCGCTACACCAGCGGTGGCCGCAGCCGCTCCAGCGCGGGGCGCATCGGCATCGCCACCGCGCGTCAACGCCGATGAGCGCTTGTCGCCGGTGGTGCGCAGACTGATTGCCGAACACCAAATTGATGCATCAAAAATTACCGGCAGCGGACGCGATGGCCGCATCACGCGCGATGACGTGACGGCGTTTATCGCGGGGGCAGGCTCATCCACAGCCACATCCACACCCGCCGCCCCGGCGGCGCTGCCGGTTACCGGCGCCGCCACCACGTTGCCGCTCAACGCCGTGCGCAAACGCGTCGCGGAAAACATGGCGAAGTCGTGGACCACGGCGCCGCATGTGCTGCAAATTGTCGAAGCGGATTTTTATCGCGTCGATCAAGCGCGGCGCGCGGCCGGCGAATCATGGAAACAACGCGAGGGTTTTTCGCTGACGTATCTGCCGTTCATCGTGCGCGCGGTGTCGATAGCGCTGGGGAAATTTCCGAAACTGAATTCCGTTTTCAACGGCGACAGCATCACGCTGATGAAGCGCATCAACATTGGCATCGCTGTCGATCTGAATTTCGACGGCCTGATGGTGCCGGTGGTGAAGGATGTGCCCAACAAATCGCTGCCGCAAATCGCGCGTGAAATTAACGATTTGGCGCAGCGTGCGCGCGCGGGCAAGTTAAAACCCGACGAGCTGACCGAAGGCACCTACACGATTTCCAACAACGGCGCGTTTGGCACCGTCATTACCGCGCCCATCATCAATGTGCCGCAAGTGGCGGTGCTGTCCACCGACAGCATCCGCAAAAAACCGGTGGTGATCGAATCATCCGAGGGTGACAGCATCGCGATCCGTCCGGTGGGTGTGCTGGCGCAAAGTTTCGACCATCGCGCGGTCGATGGCGCATACTCGGGGGCGTTTTTGAGCGAGCTGAAAAACATTATCGAAACGCGGTTGTGGGCACAGGATTTGCAGGCGTAGCGGGTAACGCACACCGGTTAACGCAAACAACGGCCACCCAAGTGAAACGAGACGCCAGCCATGACGATTAACATTGGATACCTGCTCCCCACCCGCGAATCGATCATGGAGGGCCGGCCCGAGGCCGAGCCGCTGCTGAATCTCGCCGAGCGCGCCGAAAAGCTGGGTTACGATTCCGTGTGGGTCGGCGATTCATTGCTGGCGCGCCCGCGTCACGAACCGATCACCTTGCTCGCCGGTGTCGCGGGGAGAACCAAGCGGGTAAAACTCGGCACCGCCGTACTGCTGCCCGCGTTGCGTAACCCGGTGTTGCTGGCGCATCAGGTTGCCACGCTCGATCAAGTCAGCTCGGGCCGCGTGATTCTCGGCATTGGTATTGCCAGCGACGTGCCAAACGTGCGCGCGGAGTTCCGTTCGGCCGGCGTGCCGTTCGATAAACGCGTCGGCACGCTGATGGAAGGTATGCGGCTGTGCAAGGCGTTGTGGAGCGGCAAGCCGGTGGATTGGGAGGGCCGCTGGCACGTCGAGCAAGGCGTGCTCGGCCCGGTGCCCCATCAGCCGGGCGGCCCGCCGATCTGGGGCGGCGGTTCCGCGCCTGCGGCATTGGAGCGCGCAGGCAAGCATTTTGACGGCTGGTTCCCCACCGGCCCCGATGCGGCGGGCTGGGGCGAGCAGTGGCGTCAGGTGCAGGCTATTGCGCGCGAGGCCGGACGCAAGCCGGGTGTACTGGAGGCGGCGGTGTACCTGACCGTCGCAGTCGACGAAAACGCGGCCAGGGCGGAGCAGCGTATCAATGATTTTCTGTCAGCCTATTACGGTCGGCGCCCCGATGTGCTGAAAAAGCATCAGGCCTGCTTCGCCGGATCGGCTGACGGTGCGGCGGAATGGATCAACGGCTATGTGGCGCAGGGCGCTCGCTACTTTGTGCTGCGCTTTGCGGGTGAGCACGAGCGGCAACTGGAGGTTTTTGCCAAGCTGCGCGAGAAGCTGGGCCGCTGAGACCGGACGGCCGATGACGAGCCCGAAAATGCAGTGGATTTCCTTTAGTAGACTGCTGGCGCTGCTGTTCGCGCTGTTCGTGCTGTGCGCGGCGCCGCTGCATGCGCAGTTCGATGCCGCGCGGATTTTCCAGCAAAACGAGGCGGTGAAAGCGCGCTATGCTGATCCGGCGGTTCAATACGACACGCCGGGTTTCGTGCCGGGACGCACGGACTTCACCTCGCATGCCGAAATGCTCGAGTTCGTCTACGGGTTGCAGGCGCGCAGCGACAATCTGCACATACGTATCGTGGGTACCTCGCAGGAAGGCCGGCCGATTCCACTGTTGGTGTTGTCGAATTCCGGTTTTACCGCGGTGGCTGACTTGCAGCGCTTGAATCGGCCCATCGTGTTCCTCGTCGGCCTGCAACACGGCAACGAGCCCGCCGGTGGCGAGGCGATGCTGGTGCTGGCGCAGCAACTGGCGACAGGCCCGCTACGGCCACTGCTCGACAAGCTGACGATTGTGATTCTGCCGCACGGCAATCCCGACGGCGCGTACTACTTTCGGCGTTCGCCGCACGGCACGGTCGATATCAACCGCGACCACATCAAAGTCGAGCTGCCGGAAACACAGGCGCTGCACCGCGCAGTTAACGAGTTTCAGCCGCACGTGTTCGTCGATGCGCATGAGTTCAGCGTGGCCACGCGCTGGATCGAGAAATTCGGTGTGATCCAGTCGTACGATCTGATGTTGCAGTACGCAACCAACCCGAACGTGCCGCCGCAGTTGACCGACATGTCGCACCGGCTGTTCCTGCCCGGCATGCGGCGCGAGATTGAGCGCGCCGGCTACACGCATTTCTGGTACTACACGACCTCTTACAACATGAAGGATCTGCGCGTGGCGATGGGCGGCGCCAACCCGGATATCGGCCGTAACTTCGCGGGGCTGCAGAATGCGATCTCGTTCCTGATCGAGAGCCGCGGCGTGGGCATCGGGCGTGACAGTTACGCCCGGCGCGTACATAGCCACATGGTCTCGCTCACCGCGTTGCTCAACATCACCGCCGGCAACGCCGCGCAGGTCATGCGCACGGTCAACGAGGTGCGCGCCGACGTGGTGCGCCGCGGACGCCTGCCTGCCGCCGGCGATAACATTGCGGTGACGCTTAAGAGCCCGCTAACGACGCAAAAGCTCACGATGCTCGATCCGCAGAGCGCGCAGTTGAAAGAGATCGACGTCGAGTGGTCGGATACGCTGGGGGTGGAAGCCGTGCTGATGCGCGCGCGGCCCTATGCCTACCTGCTGCCGGCGCATCTGCACGCGATTGCCGAGCGGCTTGCGCGCTCCGGCATCGATGTGCGTCAGTTGCGCAAGCCCGCGTCGCTGGAGGTGGAAAGTTACGACGTGACCGAGCGGCGTGCCGGCGCGGTTTACGTCGAAGGACACCCGCTCAGTAGCGTGACCACCGAGGTGTCGGTCAAGCAGCGACACTTTCCGGCGGGCACTTATGTCATCCCGATGGCCCAGCCGAACGCCGCCGTGATCGCCGCTGCGCTCGAGCCGGAATCCCCCAGCAGTTTCGTGACTTTCGGCATCATTCCGGTCGACAAGAAAGGCTCGCCCGTGACCATCGCGGCACCGAGCGAAGTACCGACCTGGCGTCTGACGCGACCGGTTGCACTTGATGTCAAAGTTGTCGAGCCGCGCTAACCACGATCCGCGATCATCAACAGCCGAGGTGCCAATGATGACGCGCCCGCCCGATTCATCCAATCGCTCCAGTCGCGGCACGCTCGGCCAGGAACGCGCAGGCGGGGCGGGGTTGAGGCCGAGGCCGCGATGAAAACCCGCACCGCGCACGGCCAGCGCACGCTTCCCGGCGAATACTTTGAGAGCGCCGAAATCTGGCGGCTTGAACAGACGCGCATCTTTCGTCGCCACTGGCTGCTCGCCGGACACGTGTCGGCGCTGCCGGAAAGCGGCAGCTATTTTCTGTATGAGGTGGGCAACGACAGTGTGCTGGTGGTGCGTGATGTAACCGGCGAGGTGCGCGCATTTCACAACTTCTGCCGCCATCGCGGCACGCGGCTGTGCAGCGAAAGCCACGGCCGGCTCGGCCACGCCATCCAGTGTTCGTACCACGCGTGGACTTATGCGCTCGACGGCACGCTCAAGGGCGCGCCGAACATGCAGGATGTCGCTGGTTTCGACAAGGCATCGTGGGGATTGAAACCGGTGGCGCTTACCGAGTGGCGCGGGTTTCTATTCGTGAATCTGTCGAGCAATCCACCGCCGTTTGCCGACGCGCTGCGCGCGCTGGTGGATAAATTTACCGCATGGCCGCTGGCGGAATTAAAGTCTGTGCAGCAGACTGCCTACGAAGTCGAGGCCAACTGGAAACTGTTTTTTCATAACACCAGCGAGTGCTATCACTGCCCCACCGTGCATCCGCATCTGAACAAGCTCACGGCGTACCGCAACACGTCGAACGATCTCGACGAAGGGCCGGTGCTGGGCGGGCCGATGGCGATGTCGAACCCCGAGGGGAGTATGGCAATGCATGGCCGGCGTTGCGCGCCGTCATTCGCCGGGTTAGACGGCACGCAGCGCGGGCAGGTCTATTACTACACGTTGTTTCCGTCGGCTTTTTTGTCGCTGCACCCGGATTACGTGCTGGTGCATCGCGCGCAGCCGCTGGCCGTTGACCGCACGCGCATCGTGTGCGACTGGTATTTTCATCCAGACGCCATCGCCACTCCCGGCTTTGATCCACAACCCGCGATAGACTTCTGGGAGCTGACCAACCGTCAGGACTGGGCGCTGTGCGCGAACGCGTATCGCGGCGTGCGATCAAGCGCGTGGGAGCCTGGCCCTTATAGCGAGCTGGAAAGCCAGCTCGCGGCATTTGACCGGTATTATCTGCGCACGCTGAATGCTTCTGAATAACCGAATACGACAAAGGATCTCACTATGAAGCCTGTCAAGATCGGCGACGTCAGTGTTTCCAGCATCATCGAGCGCGAAGGCCCGTGGCGCGCGCCCCACATCATGTTCCCCAGCGCCACGCCGCAAAAACTCGCCGAGGTGATGGCGCAGGTGCCGGACTTTGCCTATGACCGCGCCCAGGATCTGCTGTGCATCACGTATCAGACGTTCGTCGTGCGCACCCCGCGCGCCACCGTGCTGATCGACACCTGCGTCGGCGAGCATCAGCGGCGTCCGCCCGCGCTGCTGTTCGATAAAAAACCCTGGCTGGATGGTTTCGCGCAACACGGACTCCAATTCGAGGACATCGACTACGTGTTCTGCACGCATTTGCATGTCGATCACGTCGGCTGGAACACGCGCCTCGTCGATGGCCGCCTCACGCCGACGTTTCCGAACGCCAAGTATGTGTTCAGCCGGCGTGAATACGAACACTGGAAGCAGGAGACCGACCCGGGTTTTGCGGTAATTCACGAAGACTGCGTGCAGCCTATCGTCGATGCCGGACAGGCGCTGCTGGTGGATGATGCCTATGTGCTGTCCGATGAACTGTCGCTGGTGTCCACGCCCGGCCACTCGCCGGGGCACGTGTGTGTCGATCTGAAATCACGCGGTGAGCGGGCGTTGTTTACCGGCGACATGATGCACCACTGCGCACAAGTGATTCAACCCGACTGGAGTTCATGCTTTTGCTACGACATCAAAGAATCCGCCGCGACGCGCTGGAAGTTTTTCCGCGAGCATACGAATACCGATACATTGATTGTGCCGACGCATTTTCCGGGCGCGACGGCGGGGCATATTGCGAAACGCAACGATACGTTTGAGTTCCGGTTTTTAGCGGGTTGATGAGGGAGCCACTGATGTCTATACCATCCGTTGCCGGGCAAGAACTCACAGGCCAAGTCGCGCTGGTTACCGGCGCGGGAATGAATATCGGCCGTGCCACCGCGCTCGCCCTGGCGGCTGCAGGCGCCACGGTGGCAGTGAATACGCGCGCCTCACGCGACGCAGCCGAAGCCGTGGTGGACGAAATTCGCACCGCGGGCGGCAAGGCCGAGGTTTACCTGGCGGATGTCGCCGATGCGGCGCAGGTGCAACAGATGGCCGAAGGCGTGATAACGCGTTTAGGCAAGATCGATATTCTGGTGCTGAACGCCTCGGTGCGCCGCGAGCAGCGCTTTACCGACATGAGTTTCGAGGAATGGCGGGTGCCGTTGGCGATTTCGCTCGATGGGTCGTTTCACTGCATCAAGGCGTGTCTGCCGTCGATGATCGCATCCGGCGGCGGCAGCATTATCGCGTTGACCGGTAGCAATGTGCTCACGGGCGCTATCGGCAAGGTGCATAGTTCCGCCGCCAAGAGCGGACTGACGGGCATGATACGCGCGCTCGCGCGTGAAGTCGGGCAGCACGGCATACGCGCAAACTGCGTGTCGCCGGGGTCGATCAACACCACGCGCCCGTCGCATCGTTCGGCGCGCCGCGATGCGAAGGGTATCGTGCCGCTGGAGCGTTGGGGCGAATCAGACGAGATCGCCGCCACGGTGCGGTTTTTGTGCGGGCCGGGCGCGAGCTACATTACCGGGCAGACGTTGCATGTGAACGGCGGGCAGTGGATGTTTTAGGGATTGCGTAAAAACGTGAAACGTCCCCGGTCATTCCCGCGCAGGGGGGTATCCCCTTCCCTTGGGGGAAGGTAGGTTGGGGGAGGCGTATGTGCCATAGCAGACATGGCATGGGTTCCCGCCTGCGCGGGAACGACGGTGTGGGTGTTGAACGTATCGTCCGTCGCCTCACTTTTTCATGTACTGATGCCCGCCCATGATGTCTTTCACTGCCGTGATGCCACGCGCCTTGAGCAACTGGCCTACGCGTTCGTCTTCTTCGGCGAGCAATGCCTGGGCGCTGCGCACCACTTCTTCGAGCCGGTCGGCAGGGAATTTGACCGCGCCGTTTTCATCCATGTGGATAATCTCGCCGGGCGCGACATCCATACCGGCGATGCTCACGGGCACCTGAACCGCATGCACGGCCTGGGGTCCGTGGCCTGCACACACGCCGCGAGTCAGATACTGAAACCCCATCGGACGGATTTCATGCACGTCGCGTGAAGGGCCATTGGTGACGCAACCGATGGCGCCGCAGGCGCGCATCGATGAGGTCATGTTGCCGCCGGAAAGGCCCACCTTGTCGGCGATCCCGGCGGGAAATTTTTGCTGCAGGCACAGTATCGACGGCTTGCCGAGTTTGTCCATGGCTTCCAGCACCGTCGTCCACGAATGGCCCTTGTAGGTGGGGTCGGGCAGGCCGTAGGTGCAGGTGACGGCGTAACCGACGACGGGCCCCAGCGCCGGATACCAGCACGAGAGCGTGTTGTTGGTGTACCAGTTCTCGTTCCACGGGTGGTAGATGTCGAGGCAGTGCGGTCGCCCCGGATAAGTCGCTACCACGTTGGTGATGGTCGGCGTGTCGATTTTTTTCAGTTCTTGCAGCAGTTCGAGTTCGGTCATCTCTTTACCTTTGTTGAAATCCGGCACGGTCAGTTGAAGTTGAGTTTCAGCCCCGGCTCCGGCCATTGCATCACGCCGAGTTTGCCGCTGCCGGAAAGCGTGATGTAGGCGGTGCGCATGTCTTTGCCGCCGAAGCACAGATTGGTGACATGGCTATCCGGCATTTTTACGGAGCGCACGACTTCACCTTGCGGGGTGAACTCGGTGAGGCAGCCTTCCACCAGGGTTGCGACGACGATGTTACCGTTGGCCAGCACTTTGAGACTGTCGAATTTGGCCTTGCCGCCGAGGCCGGCGATGATGCGCCCGCTGTGCGGCGAGTGCTGCGACGCGGCTTTGATCTTGCCGGGGCTTTCAATGTCGAATGCCCA
>JAYVQD010000113.1:0-2534 GCA_043777275.1 Nitrosomonadales bacterium | reverse complement strand
AAATTCCGCAGATGACGCACGTGATCAAAGAGGCGCATGAACGCGAAGCCTTCGGCAACGACTGGCATTCCGACACGCCGTATCTCGCCGAGCCGCCGCGCATCACCACGCTGTATGCCATAGAAACCCCGCCCAAGGGCGGCGACACGCTCTACGCCAATACGCAGGCGGCGTACGAAGAACTTTCCGCCGGCGTCAAAACAATGCTCGAAGGCGTGATCGGCGTATTCAGCGCGAGCTTGAAACACAAACCGGGCGGTGACCGCGCGGCACACCACCGGCGCATGACCACCATGCCGGTGACCAATTCCGAAAACGCGGATCGTTTTGAATCCAAACATCCGATCGTGCGCACGCATCCGCAAACCGGCAAACGCGCGCTGTATTGCAGTTCACTGCACACGCTGCGCTTTGATGACATGACCGAGCGCGAAAGCCACCCCATCATCAACATGCTGAACGATCACGCGATCACGCCGGAATTCACCTGCCGCGTGCGTTGGGAGCCGGGCCAACTCACCATCTGGGACAACCGCTGCACCATGCACAACGCGATCAACGATTATCACGGCACGCGGCGTGAGATGCGGCGGCTGACGGTGGGGCCGGAGAAGCCGGTTTAACGGGCGTATCGGGTTTAGCGTTTAGGCGATTCGCAAGCGACACAAAAAAATTCCGCGTGGGTTATTCAACCCCACGCGGATTCGATTGTTTGCATCATGGCCAATCAACTACGCCGCTGCTGCGACTGCAACGCCCCTATCGGCAACCGCGACCGCGTTTGCCCGCGCTGCGGCTCGCGGCAGCCACGTGAGTATAAAAATACTTTAAAAACAATTACTTACGGTAACTCTACTTGCTCATCAACTCGGCGCTTTTTTTCACCGCTTTAACGATGTTGATGTAGCCGGTGCAGCGGCACAGGTTGCCTTCGAGGCCGTGGTAAATCTCTTCGTCGGTGGGCCTGGGGTTGTCTTTCAACAAGCCCGACACCGCCATAATCATGCCCGGCGTGCAAAAGCCGCATTGCAGCGCGTGGCATTCGGTGAACGCCTGCTGCACCGGATGCAGCTTGCCGTTTTTCGCCATGCCTTCGATGGTGGTGATGTCCGCGCCATTGGCTTGCACCGCCAGCACGGTGCAGGATTTCACCGCCACGCCATTCATGTGGATGGTGCACGCGCCGCACTGGCTGGTGTCGCAGCCGACATGGGTGCCGGTGAGTTGTGCGCTGTCACGAATCAGGTTGACCAGCAGCGTACGGTCTTCCACATCGTATGCATGTTGTTTACCGTTGATTTTGAGTTCGACTTTGGCCATGATTTATTTCCCCGTGGATTTCGAAGCCGCGGCCGTAACCGCTAGTTTGGCGACAGCGCGTTTGGTCATTACCTTGGCAAGATTCGCGCGATATTCTTTGGTGCCGTGCATGTCTTCGTTCAGATCGGCAGCATCGACACTGAGATTTTCAACCGACGCAGCGGCGAGTTTTTTGCCGAGCGCGGTTTCCGCGTCTTTCCAGCGAAACACGCCCGGCCCCGCGCCGGTGATGGCGACACGCACACCTTTGGCGGTTTGCGAAACAAACGAACCCGCCATCGCATAACCCGATGCCGGATGCGGAAACTTTTCGTACGCCGCTTTGGCGGGCACGGGGAACACGATCTTGACGATCACTTCGTTCGCGCCCAAGGCGGTAGCAAACATGCCCTGAAAGAAATCATCCGCCGCGATTTCGCGCGTGTTGGTGACGATGGTCGCACCCAACGACAACGCCGCCGACGGATAATCGGCCGCCGGATCGTTGTTGGCGAGCGAGCCGCCGATGGTGCCGCGGTTGCGCACTTGCGGGTCGCCGATCTGGCTGGCGAGATACGCCAACGCGGGAATGGCTTTTTTCACCACCGCCGATGTGGCGACTTCAACGTGTTTGGTACCTGCGCCGATGGTGAGCTTGCCGTCCTTGGCGTCGATGCCCGAAAGCTCCGCGATGCCGCCGATGTCGATCAAATGCGACGGCTGTGCCAGACGCGCTTTTAACGTGGGGATCAAGGTCATGCCGCCGGCCAGCAGCTTGGCGTCGGCGTGCGCGGCCAGCATGTCGCCGGCTTCTTTGAGTGATTTTGCTTTGACGTAACTGAAGGTATGCATGATCTCAGTCCTTAGTGGGTGACTTTGGTTTGTTGAATCGTCGTCCACACCTTTGACGGTGTGAGCGGCATGTCGATGTGTTTCACGCCCAGCGCGTTCGACACCGCGTTAACCAGGGTGCCCAGCGACGCGGTGCAGCCCGATTCGCCCATGCCCTTGATGCCCAGCGGCCCCAGCTTCGACAGCGTGACGTGCTCTTCCATGCGCACGGATTTAAGTTGCCCGGCGCGCGGCATGATGTAATCGCTGAAGCTGCCGGTAATCATCTGCCCGGAATCCTTGTCGTAGACGATGTGTTCGCCGAATACCTGGCCCATGCCCTGCACGATCGCGCCATGCATCTGGCCTTCGACAATGGTGTGGCTGACCACGTGGCCGCAGTC
>JAYVQD010000112.1:0-9864 GCA_043777275.1 Nitrosomonadales bacterium | reverse complement strand
GCCGCATCGTTGACGATAACGAACTGAAAGAAACGCTCGCTTCCACCAAGCCGTACGCCGAATGGATCGACCGCATCCGTGTAAAACTCGATGATGTCGAAAGCGACAAAGTGCAGCCCGAGCGCAGCGACGTCTCGCTGCTCGACCGCCAGCAGGCTTTCGGCTGGACGCAGGAGGAGCTGAAATTCCTGCTTACACCCATGGCGTTAAACGGTGAAGAGCCTATCGGCTCTATGGGCAACGATTCGCCCATGGCCGTTTTATCCAATAAAAACAAGACGTTATATCACTACTTCAAACAACTCTTTGCGCAGGTGACCAACCCGCCGATTGATCCGATCCGCGAAGAATTGGTGACCTCGCTGGTGTCGTTTATCGGTCCGAAGCCGAATCTGCTGGGCGTGGATGAAACCAATCCGCCGATCCGGCTTGAAGTCAGCCAGCCCGTGCTCGATTTTTACGAGATGGAGAAAATCCGTCACATCGACCGTTTTACCGACGGCAAATTCAAATCGTTCGAAATCGACATCATCTATCCGCTGGCGTGGGGCAACGAGGCCATCGAAGCGCGGCTCGCGAGCCTGGCGGCGCAAGCCGAAGACGCCGTGCGCGCGGGTTACTCGATCATTATTCTGTCCGATCGCAAAGTGAATCGCGACAACGTGGCGATTCCAGCGCTGCTCGCCCTGTCGGCGATCCATCAGCATCTGGTGGATAAGGGCCTGCGCACCAGCGCGGGACTGGTGGTTGAAACCGGCAGCGTGCGCGAAGTGCATCACTTCGCGCTGCTCGGCGGCTATGGCGCAGAAGCGGTGCATCCGTATCTGGCGCTGGAAACGCTGCTGGAAATGGCGAAGCAAAAGCAGCTCGGCGCGGATGTCGATGGCAAAAAAGCCATCAAGAATTTCGTCAAAGCCGTCGGCAAAGGCTTGCGCAAAGTGATGTCGAAGATGGGTATCTCGACCTACATGTCGTACACCGGCGCGCAGATTTTCGAAGCGATCGGTCTGGCCAAAGTACTGGTGGACAAATATTTCACCGGCACCGCGTCCAACGTCGAAGGCATCGGCTTGTTCCGCGTCGCCGAAGAAGCCATACGCACGCATCGCGCGGCGTTCAGCAACGACCCGGTGCTCGCGGGCGCGCTCGACGCCGGCGGCGAGTACGCCTGGCGCGTTCGCGGCGAAGAACACATGTGGACGCCGGATGCGATCGCCAAGTTGCAACATTCAACGCGGCAGAACAGTTATTCCAGCTTCAAGGAATATTCACAGATCATCAACGATCAATCGCAGCGGCACATGACGTTCCGCGGCTTGTTCGAGTTCAAATTCGCGCAATGCGCGCCGGTGCCGATCGAAGAAGTCGAATCCGCCACGGAGATCGTCAAGCGGTTCTCCACCGGCGCGATGTCGCTGGGCTCGATTTCCACCGAAGCGCATACCTCGCTCGCGATTGCGATGAACCGCATCGGCGGCAAGTCCAACACCGGCGAGGGTGGCGAAGACCGCAATCGTTTCGCACCGGTCAAAGCCGGCGAGACGCTGCAATCGAAGTTGGGCGCATCGCGCGTGGAAAATTACGCCGAGATCCGCGAAGGCGATTCACTCAAGTCGAAAATCAAACAAGTTGCGTCGGGACGCTTCGGTGTCACTACCGAGTATCTGGCCAGCGCGGAACAAATCCAGATCAAAATGGCGCAGGGCGCGAAGCCCGGCGAAGGCGGGCAGTTGCCGGGCAAGAAAGTATCCGAGTACATCGCCGAGCTGCGCTACTCAACGCCCGGCGTGGAACTGATTTCCCCGCCGCCGCATCACGATATTTATTCGATTGAAGACCTCGCGCAACTGATCCATGATCTCAAAAACAGCAACCCGAGTGCGTCGATCAGCGTGAAGCTGGTGTCGGAAATCGGCGTCGGCACGGTGGCCGCGGGCGTGGCAAAAGCCAAGGCGGATCATGTGACGATTTCCGGTCACGATGGCGGCACCGGTGCCAGCCCGTGGTCATCGATCAAGCACGCCGGCACGTCGTGGGAACTGGGCCTGGCTGAAACACAGCAAACGCTGGTGCTGAACAAACTGCGCAGCCGCATTGCCGTGCAGGTCGATGGCCAGCTCAAAACCGGTCGCGACGTGGTGATCGGCGCGCTGCTCGGCGCGGATGAATTCGGCTTTGCCACCGCGCCGCTGGTGACGCAGGGTTGCATCATGATGCGCAAGTGTCACCTGAACACCTGCCCGGTCGGCGTGGCCACGCAGGATCCGGTCTTGCGCAAAAAGTTTGTCGGCAAGCCCGAGCACGTGATCAATTTTTTCTTTTTTGTCGCTGAAGAAATCCGCGAGTTGATGGCGCAACTGGGCGTGCGCAAATTCAATGATTTGATCGGTCGCGCTGATTTGCTCGACATGCAAAAAGGTATTACGCACTGGAAGGCATTGAGCCTGGATTTTTCACGCATTTTTGCGCTGCCGAAAATCGGCCCGGAAGTCTCGCGCTTCCAGTGCGAAGCGCAGGATCACGGTCTCGACAAAGCGCTCGATATGCGCCTGATTGAACTCGCGCAACCCGCGCTGTTGCGCCGCGAAAAAGTGTCGATCGACATGCCGATTCGCAATATTAATCGCACCGTCGGCACCATGCTGTCGCACGAAATCGCCAAGCGTTATCAACACGCGGGCTTGCCGGACGACACCATTCGCGTGCGTTTCGCGGGCTCGGCGGGGCAAAGCTTTGGCGCGTTTCTCGCGCGCGGTGTAACGCTCGATCTGATCGGCGACACCAACGACTACACCGGCAAGGGTTTGTCGGGCGGGCGCATTTGCGTTCAGCCTTCGCCCAAGTTCACCGGCAATCCCACGGAAAACATCATCACCGGTAACGCCGTGCTCTACGGTGCGATCGAAGGCGAAGCGTATTTCCGCGGCGTCGCGGGCGAGCGTTTTGCGGTGCGTAACTCCGGCGCGCAAGCGGTAGTCGAGGGTCTCGGCGACCACGGCTGCGAGTACATGACGGGCGGTACCATTGTGGTGCTGGGTATGACGGGGCGTAATTTCGCCGCCGGCATGTCGGGCGGCATCGCTTACGTGTACAACCAAAACGGCGTGTTCGAGTCGTATTGCAACCCGGCTATGGTGAAACTGGAGCCGGTGCTGACGGAGCAAGAGCAAGACGCCAAAGTCGCGCGCGAGTTGTGGCACCGTGGCATGAGCGACGAAGCGGTGCTCAAGCAAATGATCGAAGCGCACGCGCGCAACACCGGCAGCGCACGCGCCAAAGCGATACTCGATCAGTGGGGCACGGAACGCAGCAAGTTTGTCAAAGTGTTCCCGCACGAATACCGGCGCGCGCTCGGCGAGATGGCCGCCAGCAAGAAAATCGCAGCATAATCAAATACTTATATTAAGACAGCAATGGGTAAAGTTACTGGATTTCTGGAATACGAGCGACTGACCGAAGCCGCCGAAGACAAAAGCACGCGCGTCAAGCATTACCGCGAGTTCGTCGGCCATCTGAGCGACGAGCAAGCGAGCGTGCAAGGCGCACGCTGCATGGATTGCGGCACGCCGTTTTGCATGAGTGGTTGCCCGATCAATAACATTATTCCTGACTGGAATGATCTCGTTTTCAAGCAGGACTGGCTCGGCGCGCTCGACACGCTGCATTCGACCAATAATTTTCCGGAATTCACCGGTCGGGTGTGTCCTGCGCCGTGCGAAGAAGCCTGCACCTTGCGCATCAACGCCGACGCGGTGGGCATCAAGTCGATTGAGCACGCGATCATCGACAAGGGTTGGGAAAACGGCTGGGTGGTGCCGCAACCACCGAAACAAAAAACCGGCAAGCGCGTTGCCGTGATCGGCTCCGGCCCGGCCGGCATGGCCTGCGCGCAGCAACTGGCGCGCGTCGGGCATGATGTCGTGTTGTTCGAAAAAAATGACCGCATCGGCGGCTTGCTGCGTTATGGCATTCCCGACTTCAAAATGGAAAAGCGCACCATCGATCTACGCATGGAGCAGATGAAAGCCGAGGGGGTGGAGTTCCGCGTCAATCAAGACGTCGGTGGCAACGTGCCCGCCAAAAAACTGCTCGCGGAGTTTGACGCCGTTGTGCTATCGGGTGGCGCGGAAACGCCGCGCGATCTGCCGGTGCCGGGCCGTGAGTTGCAAGGCGTGCATTACGCGATGGAGTTTTTGCCGCAGCAAAACAAAGTCGTCGCGGGCGATAAAGTCGCGAATCAAATCATGGCCACCGGCAAGCATGTGGTGGTGATCGGCGGCGGCGACACGGGGTCTGACTGCGTGGGCACCTCCAACCGTCACGGCGCGAAATCGATTGCGCAATTCGAGTTGCTGGGCAAGCCGGATGACACGCTGCGCAATCCCGTATGGCCGTTCTGGCCGACGCGGCTGCGTACGTCGTCGTCGCACGAAGAAGGCGCGAATCGCGACTGGTCTATCGCCACCAAGTCTTTCGTGGGTGAGAAAGGCAAGGTCAGGGCATTAAAAGCCGTGCGCCTGAAATGGGAGGGCGGCAAGATGATTGAAGTGCCCGGCTCCGAATTTGAAATGCCTGCGGATCTGGTGTTGCTCGCCATGGGCTTTGTCGGTCCGGCGCAAAAAGGTTTGCTCGAAGAACTCGGCGTCGAAAAAGATGCGCGCAGCAACGTCAAAGCCGACACTGAAAAATATCAGACGTCGGTCACCAAAGTGTTTGCCGCCGGCGATATGCGGCGCGGGCAATCGCTGGTGGTGTGGGCGATACGCGAAGGCCGGCAGTGTGCGCGTTCGGTAGACGAGTTTTTGATGGGGTCTTCGGACCTGCCGCGCTAAATCGTGGTCACCCCGCCGCCGCTGAAAAACGATACTTTCCTGCGCGCGTTGCTGCGCCAGCCCACGCCGCACACGCCGGTGTGGATCATGCGCCAGGCCGGGCGTTATCTGCCGGAATACAACGCGACACGCCGCCGCGCCGGCAGTTTTTTAGGCTTGGCGAAAAATCCGCATTACGCCACCGAAGTGACGCTGCAACCGCTGGTGCGTTTTCCGCTGGACGCCGCGATTCTGTTTTCCGACATTCTCACGGTGCCCGACGCGATGGGGCTGGGACTTTATTTCGCCGACGGCGAAGGCCCGAAATTCGAGCGCCCGTTACGCGATGAAGCGGCGATCCGCAAGCTCGCCGTGCCGGACATCGGCGCCACGCTGCGCTACGTGACGGACGCCGTTACCCAAATCCGCCACGCACTCGACGGCAAAGTGCCGCTGATCGGGTTTTCAGGCAGTCCGTATACGCTGGCGTGTTACATGATCGAAGGCGGCGGCAGCAGCGATTTTCGCACCGTCAAAACCATGCTCTACGACCGGCCCGATCTGTTGCATCACATCCTCGACATCAACGCGCGCTCGGTAATCGCTTACCTCAATGCGCAAATAGAGGCGGGCGCGCAGGCGGTGATGATATTCGATACGTGGGGCGGCTCGCTCAGCGCTGAGGCGTATCGCGAGTTTTCGCTCACGTACATGCAACGCATTGTCGCCGGACTCACGCGCGAGCGCGATGGCGTTCGCGTGCCGAGCATTGTGTTTACCAAGGGCGGCGGATTGTGGCTGGAAGATATTGCCGCCATCGGGTGCGATGCGCTGGGCCTGGATTGGACGTGCGACATCGGCCTGGCCCGCGCGCGCGTCGGTGCCAAGGTCGCGCTGCAGGGCAATCTTGATCCCCTCACGTTGTTCGCCAAACCGGAGCAAATTCGCGCACAGGTCGCGAAGGTGCTGGCGTCGTACGGTTCCGGGGCCGGGCATGTATTCAATCTCGGCCACGGGGTGTCGCAGTTTACGAATCCGGAGCATGTGGGCGCGCTGGTGGAGGCGGTTCATGACTTGAGTCGCGCATATCACGCTGACAGCGCTGCGCGCTGAACGCAAACCTGTGCACAGCACATATCTGGCGCGCCGGGCCTAATGTAAGTAGTCGCCCCTGCCATAGAATTACCATAAGTATCTGTTTTTAAACATATTTTTATTTCTATAAGTTAAAACGGCGATTCTAACTTGCGCTCGCTTCGCGCCGCCTAATCCATGAATATCGTCCGCGTCGGTTTCGATGTCCCGCTGGACAAGCTGTTCGACTATCTTTGCGCCGATGCGAACGTCAGCGCAAGTGACATCGGCGCGCGCGTGCTGGCGCCCTTTGGCAAGCGCAGCGTGGTCGGCGTGATTATGGAGATCGCCGATTCCAGCGCGGTTGCGACAGCGCGCTTAAAACCGATCACAAAAATGCTGCGCGAAGCGCCCGGATTTTCGCCCGGTGACATTCAGCTCATCCGCTTTGCTGCCGAGTATTATCATCACCCGCTCGGCGCGGTGGCCATGAGCGCCTTGCCTGCCGGGCTGCGTCGCGTGCGGCGGCAACCGGCGAAGTCGCTTAGGCATTACGCGCTAACCGCACTCGGTGCCACGCGAACGGTCGACAGCCTGCCTGCGCGCGCATCAACCCGGCGGCGCTTGCTGACGTTGTTTCTGGCGCATCGCGTGCTCGATAACGATGCAGTTCGTGCCTGCGCGCCGACGGCCAACATCGCACTAAGACAGCTGATGGAAGCGGGTTATGTGGCACAACACGACGGCGCGCTGCCGCACACGCCCGGCGCAGCCGTCAGCGTAAACCCGGAAGTCATCGGCCCGCCGCTCACACCGGATCAAGCCGCTGCCGTGACCTCGCTGTGCGCCGAGCTGTCGGCGTTCAAGCCGCATTTGCTGCTCGGTGTGACGGGCAGCGGCAAGACCGAGGTCTATCTGCGCGTGATGGATGCGGTGCTGAAGGCAGACCGGCAAGCGTTACTGCTGGTGCCGGAAATTTCGTTGACGCCGCAGTTGGAGGCCACGGTGCGCGGCCGCTTCCCGCACACGCACGTGGTCAGCCTGCACAGCGGTCTCACCGAAAGCGAACGGCTCAATCACTGGATTGCCGCGCAGTCCGGGGCCGCGCGCATTGTGCTGGGAACACGTCTGGCGGTGTTCGCGCCGTTGCCGCAACTGGGCCTGATCATCGTTGACGAAGAACACGATTCGTCATTTAAACAAAACGAGGGCTTTCGTTACTCTGCGCGCGACCTCGCGGTGGTGCGCGCGCGCCAGCGCGGCGTGCCGATCGTGCTGGGCTCCGCCACCCCGGCGCTGGAGACCTATCACAATGCCGCGAGCGGCCGTTATGCGCTGGTGCGTCTGCCGAATCGCGTCAACAACGCTATGCCGCGCATCACCTGTATCAACACGCGCGATGTAAAACTCGACAACGGTTTCGCGCCGCCGCTGCTGACCGCCATTCGCGAGCGGCTGGCGCGCCGCGAGCAAAGCCTGGTGTTCATCAACCGCCGCGGCTATTCGCCGGTGTTGATGTGTCACGATTGCGGCTGGCTCTCGGGCTGCCATCGCTGCTCGGCGAAGCTGGTGTTGCATGCGCACGACCGGCGGCTGCATTGCCATCACTGCGGTTATCAGGCGATGGTGCCGCTGTCGTGCCCCGATTGCGGCAACGCTGATCTGTCGCCGATCGGGCAGGGCACGCAGCGCATCGAATCCACGCTGACGGAACGCTTTCCGCAAGCACGCATATTGCGTATCGATCGCGACAGCACACGCGCGCGCGGCGCGTGGCGCGGCATGCGCGAGCGCATCGAAGCACGCGAAGTGGATATTCTCGTCGGCACGCAAATTCTCGCCAAAGGCCATGACTTCGCCAACCTGTCGCTGGTGGCCGTGGTCAATGCCGACAACCTGCTCTACAGCACGGATTTTCGCGCGCCGGAACGCCTGTATGCCTTGCTCACGCAGGTGGCGGGGCGTGCCGGTCGCGGTGCGGTGCAAGGCGACGTGCTGATACAAACCGATTTCCCGACGCATCCGCTATACGCCGCGCTGCGCGATCAAGACAGCGCGCGCTTCGCTGATGAATTGCTGAAAGAACGCCGCAGCGCGGGGTTTCCGCCGTTTCAATATCAGGCTTTGCTGCGCGCCGAAGCGCCCAAGCTGGCGACCGCTATCGACTGGCTCACGCGCGCTGCGGTACTCGCGCGCGATATTGACGAGGCGATTTCGATATACGACCCGGTCCCCGCTGGCATGATGCGCCTCGCCGGCCGCGAGCGCGCGCAGTTGCTGGTGCAGTCGTCCAGCCGCCAGCGCTTGCAGCGGTTTCTCGCGGCGTGGCGCGTCGCGTTGAGCGAAAACAAAGCCAGCGCTGCGCGCTGGTCCATCGACGTAGACCCTTTGGAACTGTAGTGGCCACACACGCCGGCATGATAAAATGGTTTGTTTTTAAAGGATTTTTTGCTCCGGTCTTTTCAAATTTGCGGATGAACTGCGTGAAATGGCGGAGTGAGAGTGATAAATAACGCCATGGCCAACCTTACTTTTCCAGACGCTAAATCAGCCGTTATTGAGCTGCTGACTGCCGCGCTCAAGATTGTTGCGCCCGCAGCGGCCGACACCGTTATTACGCTTGAACGACCCAAGCAGGCCCAGCACGGTGATTTTTCATGCAACGTCGCCATGCAGCTTGCCAAAGCGTTGCGCGAAAAACCGCGCGATATTGCGCAAAAGCTGCTGGCTAACTTGCCCGCTTCGCCGTTGGTCGCAAAAGCCGAGATCGCCGGCGCGGGTTTTCTCAATGTGTTTGTCACGCAAGCCAGCAAACAAATCATTATAAATCAAATACTTACATCGGGCCCTCGGTTTGGTGAGTGCGCCTTAGGCGCACAGCGCAAGGTGCAAGTCGAATTCGTTTCGGCCAACCCCACCGGCCCGTTACATGTGGGCCACGGGCGCGGCGCGGCCTACGGCGCGTGTCTGGCCAACGTACTGGCGGCGACCGGCCACGAGGTCACACGTGAGTTTTACATCAACGACGCGGGCCGGCAGATGGACATACTCGCCGCCTCGGTGTGGTTGCGCTATCTGGAGGCGCGCGGCACGGTGGTGGCGTTTCCCGCCGATGGTTATCGCGGCGACTACGTGCGCGACATTGCGCGCGCGCTCGACGCCGCGCACGCAGAACAGTTTCAACACGCGTTTCCAACCACCGCGCCCGCCGAGGGTGAAGATGCCGATGCCGCGCTCGACGCCCTGATCGCGCGCGCGAAAGTGACGCTCGGTGAACATTGGCGCGTGCTGCATCAATTTGCGCTGGATGCCATGCTCGCCGACCAACGCGATGATCTCGCGCAGTTTGGCGTGACCTACGATCGCTGGTTCTCCGAGCAATCGCTGCACGACGGCGGCGCTGATAGTGCGGTCGCGCGCGCGATGGAGGCTTTGCAGCGCAACGGGCACCTGTATGAAAAAGACGGCGCGCGCTGGTTTCGCTCCACCACCTTCGGCGACGAAAAAGATCGCGTGGTGTGCCGCGAGAATGGGCAGTACACCTATTTCGCCTCGGACATCGCCTACCATCTGAACAAGATCGACCGCGGCTACGATCAATTGATTGACGTGTGGGGCGCGGATCACCACGGCTACATCGCGCGGGTGAAGGGTGCGCTGACGGCGATGGGTGTGGACGCCGATAAGCTCACGGTGACGCTGGTGCAGTTTGCGGTGTTGTTTCGCGGCACCGAGAAAGTGGCGATGGGCAAGCGCGCGGGCGAATTCGTTTCGCTGCGCGAGCTGCGCGACGAAGTGGGCAACGACGCCACGCGGTTTTTTTACGTGCTGCGCAAGAGCGATCAGCATCTCGATTTCGATATGGAGCTGGCAAAATCGCGCACCAATGAAAACCCGGTGTATTACATCCAGTATGCGCATGCGCGGGTGTGCAGTGTGTATGCGCAATGTAATGCCGATGCCGCGAGCCTCATTGGCG
>JAYVQD010000111.1:0-2547 GCA_043777275.1 Nitrosomonadales bacterium | reverse complement strand
CCGTCGCGCAAGCCGGCCACCATCGCGTCGACCGAGCGGCTGCTCGCCGCCTGCACCTGCCGCGACAAAGACCCCGTGATTATGCGAAATTTTCAGTACCTGCTGCTGGTCACCGTGACCGATTTGCAGCAAAGCACCGATGAAAGCGGCAAACGGGAATGAACGCTCGTTTATTTTCATTCGTGGGCGGCGATACCGGCCCGTGGCGTGTTACCTGCAGCAGCGCGATCATTGGCGAGCCGTTGCGTGCCGTGGCCAGGGTGGACGTGGTATCCGGCGCGGTCGCGGCTAACGCAACCGCCTGGTCGCTGCGCGGCATCACCAGCAATGAACGATATGTGCTACGCGAAGAAAAAAATAAACTCCTGTCCAAACAGCAGGGGCTGGGGCGTCCAGAGGCCACCTGTGCGGCGTTGATACCACTGCGTAAAAACGCGGCATGGTGGGCGCTGACGCAGGACGAGCGCCGGGCGATTTTTGAAGAGCAATCCCATCACAACCAAATCGGGCTGCGGTATTTGCCGGCTGTCGCGCGAAAGCTGCATCACTGCCGCGATCTGTCGGAAAACGAGCCTTTTGATTTTTTAACCTGGTTTGAGTTCGCGCCCGCGCACGAACCGGCGTTCGACCAATTGCTTGCCGCGTTGCGCGCCACGCGGGAGTGGCAATACGTCGAACGCGAAGTGGATCTCCGGCTGATTCGAGAAACCTAGCCGCCATCGAACGACGCCACGCCGCGCACTTGCAGTGCGTGGCTACTCGCATTGCACCTCAATGGTGCGGCGCAATAACCTGTTTTCAGTTCGCTCTAGGGCGTAGTCCCGGATTGTCCCTCATGGGGGCGGCTGGCACCGTTATTGCTATAACTCTCTTAAGCATTCCGGCATTAGTAATAAAAGGTCAATGAAATGAATAACTTAACGCGCGAAAAAATTGTCGTCATAGGTAACGGCATGATCGGCCAGCGTTTTCTGGAGCAACTGGTGAGCCGCGCCGAAACGCATCCGGTTGAAGTCACCGTGTTCTGCGCGGAGCCACGCCCGGCGTATGACCGAGTGCAGCTCACCAGTTTTTTCTCCGGCAAGTCGGCGGGCGATCTGAATCTGGTGCCGGAAGGATTTTTCGAGCAGCACGGCATCACGCTGCGTTTGGGTGACAAGGCGGTGGCGATTGATCGTGAGCGCAAGGTAGTGCGCTCGGCGCGCGGCCACGAGTTGCCGTACGACAAACTGGTGCTGGCCACCGGCTCGTATCCGTTTGTGCCGAAAGTGGCGGGCACCGAATGGCAGGATTGTTTTGTCTATCGCGCCATCGAGGATTTAGAGGCAATAAGGGTTGCCGCCAAAACTGCAAAAGTCGGCACGGTAATCGGCGGCGGTCTGCTGGGTCTTGAGGCCGCCAAGGCGCTGCATGATCTCGGTCTTAAAACGCATGTGGTCGAATTTGCGCCGCGGCTGATGGCGGTGCAGTTGGATGATTCCGGCGGGCGGCTGTTGCGTCACAAGATCGAGGCGCTGGGGGTTGCGGTGCATACCTCCAAGGCCACCAAGGAAATCGTCAAGGGCGAGACCTGCCGGCAAAAGTTGCTGTTTGCCGACGGCAGTTCGCTGGAGACGGACATTATTGTGTTCTCCGCCGGCATACGCCCGCGCGATCAATTGGCGAAAGCAGCCGGGCTCACCATCGGCGAGCGCGGCGGCATCGCGGTCAACGATCATTGCCAGACCAACGATCCCGACATCTATGCGCTGGGCGAGTGCGCGTTGTGGAGCGGGCGCTTGTATGGGCTGGTGGCGCCCGGCTATCAAATGGCCGAAGTCACCGCGCGCCATCTCACCGGCGAGACCGACGCGCGCTTTCCGGGTGCGGACATGAGCACCAAGTTGAAGTTGCTGGGCGTGGACGTGGCGTCCATCGGTGACGCGCATGGTGTTGCGCCGGATGCGCTGAACTATGTGTACACCGACGAAGCCTCGGGCATCTATAAAAAGCTGGTGGTGTCGGGCGACCGCAAGCGCTTGCTCGGTGCGGTGCTGGTGGGCGAGGCCGACGACTACGGCAGCTTGCTGCAACTGACGCTGAATGCGATTGCCCTGCCGGAACATCCCGAAGATTTGATCCTGCCCGCGCGCGAAGGCGGCGCCGCAAAGGGGCTGGGTGTGGATGCGTTGCCGGATGCGGCTTTGATTTGCTCCTGCAACAACGTCTCCAAGGGTGCGTTGTGCTGTGCGGTTACCGAGGGCGCGACCAGCCTCGGCGCGCTGAAAAAACAGACCAAGGCGGCGACCACCTGCGGCGGCTGCGCGCCGCTGGTGAAACAAATTCTGGATGCACAACTCAAGAAGCAGGGCGTGGATGTCAAAAACTATTTGTGCGAACACTTCGACTATTCGCGCCAGGAGTTGTTTCACCTCACGCGCGTGGGCGAGTTGAAAACGTTCGATCAGATTATTTCCAAATATGGCAAGGGGCGCGGCTGCGATATCTGCAAGCCGGCGGTGGCGGGCATACTCGCCTCGTGCTGGAACGATTTCATCCTGAAGCCGA
>JAYVQD010000110.1:0-9907 GCA_043777275.1 Nitrosomonadales bacterium | reverse complement strand
CCAGCACTTCGAGCGCCTCGGCCAGCAACACCAGCGCCTCGCGCTCGGCCTCGTTGATCCAGCCCTTGGTCGAGCCGCTCATGTCCACCATGAACATCACCGCCAGATTGCGCTCGGCTTTGTGGCGTTGGATGAACAGGCGGTCGCTGAGTTCGCGGCCGGAGCGCATGTCGGCGTAGCCCGCGATTACGGCGTCGAGGTCGATATCGTCGCCTTGTTTCATGCGTTTGAACAGGCGATCTTCGCCACGCAGCATTTCAAAGCTGCGCTTGAGTTGCGCGACCTGCGGAGCGTATTTTTTGAGTGTATTCGTGACGAATTCACGGTCGCCGGGCGGTACATCCCATTCGCGCAGCGCGCACCAATTCTTGCGATAGTGACGGCGTTGGTGATCCCACTCGTTGTAGTAGAGGGCGCGCTCGTCCGGCTGAGCGCCTGCGCCTGCGGCGGTGTCACCGGCGTCGTTTGGGTCTTCGGCGCCGGCCGCCGGCACGAGGTAGTCGTCGGGGATGTCGCGGAGATCCTGGACAATCGAATCCAGCAGATGGCGCACATGATCGGGCGCAGCGAGAGGTTCGCCACCGAGACGGAGCTGCGCGCTGATTTCGCCCTCTGCATCGGTGGTGACTTCAACCTCGACGCCTGCGGTGGATTCGGCATCGCCTTCCGCGCCGCTGTCCCTGGATGACACTTGCTCATCGAGCAGTGCGGCGAGCGCGGCTTGCAGTTCATTTTTTTCGCGAGCGAGCCTTGCCGCGCGCACAGCGGCTGCATCAGGCGGACGCAATTGCCCCATCCACGCGTGGCGCGGCGCAACGCCGGCGAGGGGCAGCGTGTGGAGGAGTGCAATGCTGTCCTGCACGCAGGCGCTGGCCGCGCGCAGGGGGGCGTAGCGTGCGTCGCTATCGTCTGCGCCGCCGCGCAAGTGCGCAAGGTCGCGCGCGAGGCCGGGCAGCACGCGCGCCAGTTGCGCTTCCAGCCGGATGGTTTCCAGGTAGTTCAACCATTCCAGTGCGCGCGCGGGGTCGGCGTGGTGTGCAACGGCGGCGCCAAGGTCTGTATTAAATGTGCCGTAGCGGCTTTGCGCCCACAGCAACGTAACCATCATTTTGCAGATGAGGAAATTCTGCGCACGCGTCGCGCCTGCGGCCATACGCGGCGGCAGATAAAGCGTTTCGGTGTCGGTCCAGGCAACCGGTGCGGTGTCGATTTTCAGGTGCCGGCCCGACAATCCGCATACAAAGTGGGTGAGCACCGGCGCGATTTCTTCGAAGGTCACCGCATGTTCACTGCCCGCACGCGCCACATAGCTGGAAAACGTTTTGAACACCTGGCTACCGTGATGCAGTCCTTCACGGTCGTAGCTGTCCATGGCATGAATGATCCACGCTTCGGCGCTGGCGTTATCCAGCAGCGCCAGCGCCTCCGGCGCGGCGGCAGCGAATTGGTAGGCCATCTCGTAGTTGGTGCGGGCTATCACTTCCACCCAGCGCAGCGTGAAATCTTGTGACGCCCGTGTCAGCGTTGCGATCGCGCCGGCCAGTGGAGCAGCGGTGCGGCGCGACGACAACACCGGGTTCAGCAGCGCATCAAGTTTGTCGTCGAGCTCGGCGGCGGTGAGCGGCTCTATACCCAAGAGAAAAACCTTTTTAACCACAGATAAACACAGATGAACACAGATAAAACCGCAAATCCGGTTTTCGGGGTTTGCCCTTATCTGTGTTCATCTGTGTTTATCTGTGGTTAATTTGTGTTTAGAAAATCGATGACGCCAACTCATCAATGGCGCGCAGCATTTCGGCGTCGTCGGTGAGTGCTTCGGCGATGGCGCCGTGGCAGGCGGTGCGCGCCGCGATGCCACGCTGCATGAGTTTGGCGGCGTGTACCAGCAGCCGCGTGGAAGCGCCTTCATCCAGGCCGTTGCCCTTGAGGTTGCGCGTCATGTGCGCGAGCTTTAATAACTTGCCGGTGTTGCCGGCGTCCAGCCCCGATTCGGTGGTGACAATTTTTGCTTCGAGCGCGGCGCAGGGGTAACTGAACTCGATAGCGACGAAACGCTGGCGCGTGCTTTGTTTGAGTTCTTTCAACACGCTCTGATAGCCGGGGTTGTACGACATCGCCAGCGCGAATTCTTTCGGCGCGCGCAGCAGTTCGCCGTGTTTTTCCATCGGCAGGATGCGCCGGTCATCCGCCAGGGGATGAATGACGACGGTGGTGTCTTTGCGCGCCTCGACCACTTCGTCGAGATAACAGATGCCACCGACGCGCACCGCGTGGGCGAGCGGGCCATCCACCCACACCGTTTCGTTATTGGTGATGAGATAACGGCCGACCAGATCGCTGGCGGTGAGATCGTCGTGGCACGACACGGTGATCAGTGGGCGTTTTAATTTCCACGCGATGAATTCCATGAAACGCGTTTTGCCGCAGCCGGTGGGGCCTTTGAGTAATACGGGTATCTGGCTTGCGTAAGCGGCCTCGAATAACGCAATTTCGCAGCCGATGGGTTCGTAATACGGCTCCTCCTCGATCCATCGCGCTTCGGGTTGCAGGGCTTTGGTAGACAACGATCGGGTGGTGGTATTCATAAATAAGTCAATAAAAACAAATACTTATAAAACTCATTTCGGGAGTAGGAATTCGCGGATGGCAGCAACAAGGGCCTCCGGTTGCTCCACCATCGGGCAATGGCCGCAGTCCGCGATTTCGCCATAGCTTGCGCCGGGGATGCCCTGTGCCAACGCTGCGGCAAGCGCGGGTGGCGTGGTCAGATCAAGCGCGCCGCACAGCACCCGCGTGGGGTTGGTGATGCTGCGTAAATGCGGTGTGGTGTCCAGTGTCGCCAGGGCAAGGCAGGCGCGACCGAAGCAGGCGGCATCCACGCGCGCGAGCGCGGCTTTGCGCTGCGCGACTTCTTCGGGATGTGCGTTCTGGAATGCCGGCGGAAACATGCGCCCAATGGCGGCATCGAGCACGGCGCTCATGCCTGTGGCGGTGACTTTTTCCGCCATTACGCGAAACGGTACGCGAGCAGGTTCTGGAAACACCGCAACGACATCGGCGAGCATCAAACGGTTGAAACGCCCACCATGGCGTATGGCCAGCATGAGCGCGACAAAAGCGCCGAAGCCGTTGCCGAACACATGCGTTTCGGGCGGGAGCTTGAGTTTGTCGAACACTGCGTTCACGTGATCGGCGTAGTCCGCTACGCTGATCAGAAAGCGCGGCATCGACTGGCCGTAGCCGGGCAGATTGATTCGCGTTACGCGAAAAGATTGGGTTAGCGCGGGCCACACGCGGTCGAACACCGGCATGTCGGTGAGCAACGAGTGCAGTAGCAGCAGATGGGGGCCTGCGCCCGCTTGTTCATATTCGACGCTGGCACCGTGAGTTTCAATAAATGTCATGGTTGGGATGTTACGCCATTAGTGGAGAGGACGAAAAAATGCTCACGGAAGAAGGATTGGAATGGGGTCGCTCAATGAGATGTTTTGCCACTGTTTTGTTAGGCGAGGGTTTATGGTTTGAGAAGTCGTTTTTTTATCGTTCGCTGCTGCATTTCAGGGTATCGCGTGAGAAATTTATCCAATATGTAGTGTCGCAGGGCTTTGACTACAAATTTTTTTTCGCGGTGCATGTCTGGAAAATTGCTGCGGTGCGAGGATAGCCACGGGCAAAGCCGCTTGGCAACTATTTACATTATTGAGTGATAAGTACTTTTTTGCGAAAACAGCGTCCCATTATGGGCGCAATGTGTGTTCGCGAAGTGCCGTTGCAGTGAAACGGAAATGCGCCAGATTTACGACTTTTGATGCTATGATTTATCGCTTATATATCAATGGTACACGTCGCTACGGCGGTGTAAGAATGAAAACATGAGGCATTCAGGAGGATGGGGCGCGGCATCGTGTGTGGGTGTCGCGTTGGTGGTCGCGGGGACAAACGCTTACGCCCAGTCAGGCTGGTGGAAAGATCCCTTTAGGACAGAGCAGATGACTGCACCGGCGCCGGATAAGCGCTGGGAGCCGACGTCGCCATTGCCAACGATTACGCCTGCGGCCAGCGCGGAATCACTACGCAGCGATCAGCCGCTGACGTTGCCGGAGCTGACTGAGTTCGGCTTACGCAATAACCCGCGTACCCGGCAAGCCTGGTTTGCGGCGCGGGCCGCTGCCGCTGCCGTCGGAATAGCCAAGGGCGATGATTTGCCGAGTATCAGCGGCTCGTACTTGTTTCAACGCCAGCGTCCGGTGTCGGGAACGTCGGGCGCCGCTTCGCCGTGGTTGAATCGTTATGGCCCCGCGATCAGTTTCGGCTATACGTTGTTCGACTTTGGCCTTGGCGACGACCGTACCGAGGCCGCCGAGTATCGCTTGCTCGCGGCGAATCTCGCGCAAAACCGTGTGCTGCAAGACGTGATATTCCAGGTCGAACAATCTTATTATCAATTGATCGGTACTGAGGCGCTGGTGCGGGTTAACGAGCGCTCGTTGAAAAATATTGAAACCGCACTGGATGCCGCGCGCAGGCGTCGCGAATCGGGTGTGGCGACCGCCGGTGATGTTTTCAGGGCGGAAACGCAGGTGGCGCAAGCGCAACTTGTGCTGACACGCAGCCGCGGAGAATTTGAAAAATCGCGCGGCGTGCTGTCCACGGCGCTGGGGCTGCCGACCAATAGCTCGGTGCGCGTGCAAACTTTATCCGCGCCACCGCAAATCCAGCCTGTGGTTTCGTCGATTAACGAATTTTTGGAGCGGGCGAAGTCCACGCGCCCGGACCTGGTTGCCGCAGAGGCGCAGGTTCGCGCAGCAAAGGCATCGGCAGAAGCCGCATCTAAAGTCGGTTTGCCGTCCATAGAATTGGTCGGCAGTTACGGCATTAACGAGTATTACCCCGATCGTCAGTCCACGCGACCGCAATCGTATACGCTGAACGTTCGGATACCGATATTCTCCGGGTTCAAGGATACCTATCAGATTCGGCAGGCGCAGGCGCAGGCTGAGCAGGCAGAAGCCACGCGCGACGTGCTGTACCGCCAGACTCAGCTCGAGGTGTGGCAGGCTTATCACGACTTGCAGACGGTGTCGGCAAGTCTCAAGACGAGTGAGGCGCAAGTCAGGTCCGCAGAGCAAACGGCGCAGGCGGTGCTGGCGCGGTATCAGGGTGGATTCGGCACCATCCTCGATTTGATTACCGCGCAGCAGGACGAGGCCAATGCGCGTACCCAGCAGATTCAATCCTATCTTGACTGGTATACCGTTCTTGCACGTTTGAATTACACGCTGGGAGCCAACAATATGATCCCGGCAACCACAGAGAAAAAACAATGAAGCGTTTATCGATACTTCTGGTGTTCGGGCTAATGGTAGCGGTGGGGGGCGGCGGTTACTGGTATTGGCAAAAATCCAACGCGGGCGGCGGCGACAAAAAATCGGAAGCCAAGGCTGAAGGCACGAAGGCTAAAGGCAAGGGTAAAGGCGGCCCCATCGCAGTACGTACAATAAACGTCAAGCGCCAGGCGATGCCGGTAGTGATCGATGCTGTCGGCAGCGTGGAATCCGAGCACAGCGTGGCGGTGCGGCCGCAGGTTAACGGCGCGTTACTTGCTGTGAATTTCAAGGAAGGCGATTACGTTAAACAGGGGCAGGTTCTGTTTAGCGTTGACTCGCGTGCTATGCAGGCGTCGGTAGCGCAAACGCAGGCAGCGGCGATGCGTGATGAAGCGCAACTCGCACAAGCGCGCGCACAAGAGGCGCGACTGCGCCCGCTGGCTGAAAAAGAGTACATCACACGTCAGGAGTACGACGTGGCCGCTACCCAAATGAAGTCGCTGGAGGCCACGGTGGCCGCCAACAAGGCGGTGGTGCAAGCAGCGCAATTGCAGCTCTCTTATGGGCAGATTACGTCCCCCATAGCTGGGCGTACCGGCGGCTTGAGTGTTAAGGCGGGAAACCTGGTAACCGGGGGAACAGGCGGCGTTGCGCTGGTGATAGTGAATAGCACCAAGCCGATTCTGATTGCTCTGAGCGTGCCACAGCGAAATTTGAACGATATTCGCGAACTTTGGGGCAAGAAAGAACTCAAGGTGGAAATAGCGGCCAGCGGCGGTGGTGCGGCGATTGCGACGGGTACGTTGGTGTTCATAGACAATTCAGTGAATCCCACTACGGGGACGATTTTGGTCAAGGCCCGTGTAAAGAATGAGAAAGAAGAGCTGTGGCCGGGGCAGTTTGTGTCGGCACGCATTGTGCTGCGGGTTGAAGATGACGCGATGACTTTGCCAGAGGGGGCGATACAGCCTGGGCAGGACGGGCCGTTTGTTTTTGTGGTGAAAGACGGTCGTGCGCAGATGCAGAATGTCACTGTGGATCGTCAATTGGGCGAACAGGTGGTGGTGAGCAAGGGGCTTAAAGGCGACGAGCAGATCGTGGTTGAGGTGCCGCCGACATTAACCTCGGGCTCGCAAGTGACGCTGCGCGGTGAAGGCGACGGTCAAGGTGGGAAGGGTGGCAAAGGTGGCAAAGGTGGCAAAGGTGGTAAAGCAGACAAGGACAAGGCGGAAGGTGGTGCGTCCGATACCGGCAAGAAAGAAGGCGCAGAAGGTAAAAGCGGGAAATCCAAGGAATAACCGGATCAAGGAATCAGTTCATGAACATTTCGCGTCTTTTCATCGAACGTCCCATAGCAACCAGTGTGTTGTTTGTGTCGATCATGTTTTTCGGCTGGCTGGGCTTTACCACATTGCCAGTCAATGACCTTCCAAACGTTGATTTCCCAACCATTTCGGTAACCGCGCGGTTGCCCGGCGCCAGCCCCGAAGTCATGGGCAATACGGTTGCGTTGCCGCTGGAGCGGGAGTTCAGCCGAATATCAGGCGTCGATGAAATGACGTCATCTTCTTCCGCTGGAAACACGCGCATTACACTGACGTTTTCGCTGCAAAAGGATATCGATACCGCCGCACAGGATGTGCAGACCGCCATCTCCCAGGCCATCCGGCGGTTACCGACGGACATGCCCGAACCGCCGACATTGCGGAAATTGAATCCGGCGGATGCGCCGGTATTGATTCTGGCAGTGTCGTCCAACAATCAAGTGCAGATGTCAAAGCTGGACGAATTTGCTGATGCCAATATTGCGCAGCGATTCTCGACCATTAACGGGGTGGCGCAAGTACAGGTATTTGGTTCGCAGAAATATGCGGTCAGGGTGTTTGTTGACCCCAACGCCTTGTCCAAACGGGGACTTGGCCTGGAGCGGGTGGTCAGCGCGATTCAGGGGGCAAACTCCAATATTCCGTCGGGCTCGCTTCAAGGCAAGGCGCGCACCTATACCGTCAGGTCCAACGGCAAGCTACAGACCGCCGAGGATTTTAATCCGCTGATTATTGCCTACAAGGATGGGATGCCGGTACGCCTGTCCGATGTTGGGCGGGCGGTTGACACGGTAGAGAACGAGAAGATTCGTAGCTGGTTTAACGGTGAGCGGGCCTTGATTCTGGCGGTCTATCGTCAACCAGGCTCCAATACGGTGGAGGTCGTGAGTAAACTGAAGGAGTTGTTGCCGCAAATCCAGCAAAGTATGCCGGCAGGGTCAAAGCTGGACGTGTTGGTTGATCGTTCAGAGTTTATCCGGGATTCCATCCATGAGGTGAACTTCACGCTGGTGCTATCGATCTTGCTGGTGATTGGCGTGATCATGGTCTTCCTGCGTAATCTTCGCGCAACTATCGTCACCGCGCTGGTATTGCCGGCCTCCGTGCTCGGAACGTTTGCGGTGATGAGCATGGTCGGCTATAGCCTGAATAATCTATCGTTAATGGCGATTACGCTGGCGGTGGGGTTCGTGGTGGACGACGCTATCGTGGTGCTGGAGAACATTACGCGTCACCTGGAGATGGGCAAGGATCGAATGCGCGCAGCGCTGGAGGGGGCGCAGGAAATTGGCTTTACGGTCGTTACCATGACGGTTTCCCTGTCGGCAGTGTTTCTGCCGATATTGTTCATGGAAGGCATGGTCGGGCGGCTATTCCGCGAGTTTGCAGTGACCGTGGGGATTGCGGTGTTGATTTCCGGCGTGGTGTCGCTGACCATCACGCCTATGTTGTGCAGCCTGTTTTTGAAAAACGAACATCAACACGGCCGTGTGTTTGACTGGTCGGAACGCGTCTTCGATGCGGCGCGGCGCGGGTATGTATCGAGCTTGCGCTGGACACTCAAATTTCGCGGTATGGTACTGATTGGATCGTTGCTTATGTTATTGGCGACAGGTTGGTTGTACACCATTGTGCAGAAAGGTTTTATCCCGCGTCAGGACACCGGCGTCATCAACGCCAACACACGGGCACGCGAAGGCGTTACGTTTACCGAAATGATTCGCTATCAGCAACAGGTTGCCGACATTATTCAGAAGAATCCGAATGTCGAGGCCGTGATGTCAACGGCAGGGCAAGGCACCGGCGGAATCGTGGGTGAAAACGTAGGGCGATACATCATTCGCCTCAAATCGCGCGACCAGCGTACGGCGAGTGCGGACGAGGTTATTCAGCAGATTCGGCGCGATTCGGCAGGACTGCAAGGTGTGCGGCTGTTCTTGTCGAATCCGCCAGCTATTAGGATTGGCGGAACGCTGTCGACCAGCGACTACTTGTTTGTGTTAACTGGAACCGAACTGAAGAGCCTATACAAGCCCGGCGAAGATATGGAAGCGCGCTTGCGTGCGTCGCCATTGGTTCGAGATGTATCCAGTAATCTGGAATTGAGAAATCCAGAGATACAGGTGAAGGTGTTGCGTGATCGTGCGTCGGCGCTGGGGATCAGTTCGCAACAGGTCGAGCAGGCGCTATTCAATGCTTTTGGCGGACGACAGGTCAGCACGATTTATGGCGCTTCGGATCAATACGAAGTGCGGCTGGAGATCGAACGTAAGTTTCAATCAGATATTAACGCAATGGATTCTCTGTTTATAACCGCTCCCGGAGGCGCTATGGTGCCGTTGAGCGCCGTTGCCGAGGTGAAAAGCGGTGTCGGCCCGGTTTCCGTTGCGCACGTTGGACAGTTGCCGGGCGTAGTGCTCTCGTTCAATTTGGCGCCGGGGGTTTCCGTGGGCGATGCGGTTACCGCCATTCAAGACATTGCGGCGGAAGTTATGCCTCCCGGGGTGTCCGGCGCTTTCACCGGTAGTGCAAAGGCGTTTCAGGAGGCATTCCGCTCGTTGCCGCTGTTGCTGCTGATTACGATTATTTTGATTTACATGATTCTGGCAATTCTATATGAGCACTACGGGCATCCAGTTACTATTCTGACAGCGCTGCCGTTCGCCGGATTCGGTGCGCTGGCAACGCTGATTATTTTTGGTGAAGAACTCAATATTTTCAGTTTCGTCGGCATTATTTTGCTGATCGGACTGGTCAAGAAAAACGGCATCATGATGATCGACTTCGCGTTGCAATTGCAGCGGGAGAAAAACATGAATCCACACGACGCGATCGTGGAAGCCTGTAGCGTGCGCTTCCGTCCGATTATGATGACAACGGGTGCCGCTATTTTCGCGACGCTTCCGATTGCGCTCGGTTACGGCGCAGGCGCGGAAACCCGGCGGCCGCTGGGTATAGCCGTGGTGGGTGGCCTGGTGTTCTCGCAGTTTCTGACGCTTTACGTCACGCCCGTGTTCTATGTGAGCATGGAGCGCTTGGCGCAATTTTTCCGTAAGGAAGCCAAGCCAGCGGACACTGTCGCGTCCGGTCATCAGCCTTAAGCAGCAGTAAGCAGGCCAATCCCAATCGGACGGATTGTCGTTCCCGGAGTGGGTTTACTCAGCAGTCGCCAACATAGGCGACAGAAGGAGCTTTGAAGAATGAGCGGACAAGGTGTGGCATTTGCTGGAGCTTCGCGAGCTGCGCCTCGAT
>JAYVQD010000109.1:0-9908 GCA_043777275.1 Nitrosomonadales bacterium | reverse complement strand
CTGACCATACTCAACGCTATGCTAAAAACAAATCAAACATGGAAAATTCAGCCTTCCTCTTGACACGGTTGCTCTCCCCGCAAGCGGGGCGAGGGGACACTATTTGCAGTGTGCTTAAAACGGCGCGATGCCCAACAACTTGCCCGCCGTCTCGCCCAGCATCATGCGTTTTTCTGCATCGTTAAAGTGCGGGCAATTCAGGATGTGATCGACGGATTTATCTTCCCACGGAATCGGGTGATCGGTGCCGATAACCAGTTGGCTGACGCCGACTTCGGCTGCCAGATGGCGCAGCGCTTCGTTGGTGAACACCAGCGTGTCGAAATACATTTGGCGCATGTACTCGGTGGGCTTTTTCTTGAGTTTGACGCCGGTATCCATTTCGGGCGCGACGCGCAGGCAATTGTCAGAACGCGGCGCGTACGAGCCGAGGAATCCGCCGCCGTGCGCCGAGCAAATTTTAAGACCGGGAAATTTATCCAGCGTGCCTTCAAAGATCAGATGCGACAACGCGATGGTGGTGTCGAGCGGATTGCCGATGGTGTTGGCCAGCCAGCCGTTGCCGCGAAAACGCTTGGTCAGCTCGGGCGTGCTTTGCGGATGGATGAACAGCAGCACGCCGAGTTCTTCGGCCTTGGCCCACACCGGATGAAATTTCGCATCAGCGAATTCCTCACCGGACACACTGCCGCCGATGGCCGCGCCGCGCATGCCGAGTTTTTTGACCGCGTGCTCCAACTGCTGCACCGCGAGATCGGGCGACTGCAACGACAGCGAGGCAAAACCCACAAAGCGGTCAGGATGCCCTGCGCACAATTCCGCCAGCGATTCGTTGTTGATTTTCACCACTTCGGCGGCAAGGTCGCGCTCAAGGTGATACCAATGCGGGTTGATGCTGATTGCCTCGACATCAATGCCCTGCTTGTCCATTTCGCCGATGCGGATCATGCCGACTTCGCCGATGTTCGGCCCGCGCTCGTCGGCGAGTTTTTTGCCCATCAGTTCCAGCGACTTGGGGATCACGCAATGCGCATGCACGTCGATGGTTTTAATCCGCTTGCCACCCACGCTCACCTGACGGCGGCGTCCGCCAGCAGGCTGCCCGGCCGCTTCATTGGTGGCGCTGGTTACGTTTTTGAGGCCGCAATCAACAAATTGCAGTTCGCCGCTGTGGGTATGATCGTGCATTTCATTCTCCTGAGTTGACTGGATTGATTTACTGAAAACGAAAAACTATTTTTGCCGCAGATTTACATGATTATCTCACGCGCATCATTCCGCTATGCGCACTTTGGATTTGCGTATCACCGCCGTCCACTTTTCGGATTCGGCTTTCAGAAACACGGCGAATTCCTGCGGCGTGTTGGCGACAATTTCGGCGGCCTCGCCCGACAGCCGCGCGCTGACTTCTTTGGATTTCAACGCCTTGACCGTGCCCTCGTGCAGCGCGCGCAGCACCGGCGCGGGGGTGGCGGCGGGCAGCATCATCGCGTACCAGCCGGTGACGGCATAGCCGGGCACGCCGGATTCCGCCACCGTCGGTATGTCCGGTGCAGCAACGGATCGTTTGCCGCTGGTCACCGCCAGCGCACGCAGGCGGCCCGCCTTAATCATCTGCGCGCCCGCCAGAAAATTGTTCAGAAAAATCGGCACCTGCCCCGACAGCAAATCGGTCATCGCCTGCCCCGCACCTTTGTACGGCACATGCACCACGTCGATACCCGCCATGCTTTTGAACAACTCCATGCCCAGATGCGGGCCGCTGCCGTTGCCCGACGACGCAAACGCCAACTGGCCGGGCCGCGCTTTCGCAAACGCGACAAACTCTTTTACGGTTTTCACCGGCAGCGACGGATGCACGGTAATTACAAACGGATATTCCGCCAGCACCGTCACCGGCGCGTGATCGTCGGGGCCGTACGGCAGCTTCGCATACAGCGCCGGGTTGATCACATGCGTGGCGAGCGTAATCAACACCGTGTAGCCGTCCGGCGCAGCCTTCGCCACCGCATCCGAACCGATGATGCCGTTAGCACCCGAGCGGTTATCCACGATCACCGGCTGCCCCATCACCTCGGTCATTTTTTGCGCGAGTGTGCGCGCGACCACATCGGTGCCGCCGCCGGGCGGATAGGGCACGATGATGCGGATGGGTTTGGCGGGATAATGCTGTGCATGCACAAAACCCGCAGCAATTACCATCAGAAACGCAATAATAAATTTCATAATTACTCAATAAAAACAAATACTTAACACGAATCCGTAGTTGTAGATTGGGCTGAGCCTGCAAAGCCCAACACAAACACACATCGCCATGCAGTGACGGTGGCGAGCGGCAAAATTTGTGGTGTTGGGCTTCGCAAGCTCAGCGCCAACCTACAAATTAATGGCATGCCGCCGCACGAACGCAAGCAACGCCTGCGCGCACACATCGGGGTCTGTCGCCGCCGCGTGAAACGAATCCCCAGGCAACACCACCAGCTCCGAGTGCGGCACTTGCTCCTGCCACGCGCGCGTTTCCGCCACCGATGCGAGACCGCTTTCCTGCGTGGTAATCACCAGCATCGGGCATGTAAGGATGGCGACATCCGCGCTGATGTCCGAAAAATTGATGCTGCCCGCGAACCCCGCTTCTGTAGTAACGGAAGTGCGGCCCATGTATTTGATCCACCACTCAACACCTTCTTTCGGGAACGCGCTGCCCAGCCGCGCGCCCATGCTGCGCCGCGCCCAATGCTCGATGCCCTGCTCCAGCACTTCTTTCACCCGCGCCTCGCGGGTTGCCTTATCTGCGCGCACCGGCGGCGGCGAGCCGACCACCGTCAATGTATGCACCCGATCAGGATGCCGCGCCGCGAACGCGCGCCCAATCACGCCGCCGATTTTCGCGCCCACCAGATGAAAACGCTCGATGCCGAGGTGAGCCATCAACTTCAAATAATCGTCGATCACCACATCCAGCGTCCACGGAAAATCGCGCGCCATCGGCGTGGACACACCAAAGCCGCGCATGTCCGGGCGCACCACGTTATAGTGCCGCGCGAGATGCGGCACCCAGCCGTACCACGCCTGATGGCTTTCGTTATTGCCGTGGCACAGCAAAATGGTTTCGGGCTTCTTCCACGGGTCGGTGAAATCATCGATCCTGTAAAACAGATCGATTCCGGGCGACAGGTTCAACGTTGACATGCGAAGTTCCTTATTATGGATGCTGCACTGCGTGCCCGGCATGTTACCGCAACAACAGACTTGGCGGGCGCGGAAGTCGTCGCACTCGCGGACAAACTGCAAATCCCCATCGCCACCAGTCTGCACGCGCGCGCACTGGTCCCCGACGATCATGCGCTGGGCGTGGGCGTACCCGGCAGCTACTCGCGCTGGTGCGCCAACAAAGCGGTGGCCGCAGCCGACCTGGTGTTTTTTATCGGCAGCCACACCGGCGGACAAGTCACCAACGGCTGGCAGATTCCGAAAATCGGCACACGCACGATACAACTGGATATCGACCCGAATGAACTGGGCCGCAATTACCCCAACGAAGTGTCGATGTGCGGCGACGCCAAGGCCACGCTGACCGTCATGCTCGCACAGGCGGGCGCGCCGGCGCCACGCGCCGAGTGGCTCGAGCAATGCCGCGGTTACGTCGCCGACTACTGGGCCGAGAGCGACCCGCTGCGCAACTCCGACGATGTGCCAATCCGCCCGGAGCGCATAGCCAAAGAATTGGGCGAGTGGATGCCCTCGAATGCGGTGCTGGTGGTCGATACCTTTCACGCCGCGCTGTGGACCGCGCAAATGGCGAAAATGAAAGCCGGACAACGCTACATCCGCTGCGGCGGCTCGCTCGGCTGGGGCTTCCCCGGCACGCTCGGTGTAAAAGCCGCGCTGCCCAACACGCCGGTGATCGGCTTCGCGGGTGACGCGGGCTTTTATTACCACATGGCCGAGATGGAAACCGCCGCGCGCTGCGGCATCAACGCGGTGATGGTGGTCAACAACAATTATTCCGGCGGCGTGGCGGAAGCGGCGGCGTTTCAAAAGGAAGTCAATTTCGCCAACGTGGCCAATTCAATGGGCTGCGTGGGTTTTCGCGTCGAGAAACCCGCGGACATCCGCAACGCGCTTGACAAGGCGCTCGCGTGCGGCAAGCCCGCGATCGTGGAGATTATCGGCAACGCAGCAATACGCGCAAAACGCGGGTGGGCGCCGGCGGGGATTACCGGGGAGTAAAACCAGACACACGCAGTATTCGCAATCAAACCAGTACACCACGAAAACCAATCCCCTCGCCCCGCGCGCGGGGCGAGGGCCAGGGTGAGGGGAGTCGCCATGCATCACGCAATCAGGCAGTCAGCAGGTCTGTTTTTCACGAGCCTATTGGCAAGCACCGCCATGGCGCAAGCCAACTATCCCACCAAGCCGGTGCGCCTGATCGTCCCTTTCGCCCCGGGCGGCCCCAGCGACATCATCGGCCGCCTCGTCGGGCAAAAATTCGGCGATGCGCTCGGCCAATCGGTCGTCGCCGATAACCGTGGCGCGGCGGGCGGCATCGTCGGCTTTGAACTGGCCGCGCGCGCGGCGCCCGACGGCTACACATTGCTGCTCGGCTCCGCCGGCGGGCTCACCATGAACCCGAGTCTGTATCTCAAGCTGCCATACGATCCGCAGCGCGATTATGCGCCGGTGACGCAACTCACCGTCGGCCCCAATCTGATGTGCATCCACCCTTCCGTGGCGGCGAAAACGGTGCAGGATTTTATTGCGCTCGCCCGCGCAAAACCCGGCGCAATCAATTTTGCCTCTGCCGGCACCGGCAATCGGCTCGCGGCGGAGTTTTTCCGCATCGCTTCCGGCATCAACATCGTCAACGTGCCGTACAAAGGCACTGGGCAGGCCATCGGTGATTTGATCGGCGGACAAGTGCAGATGATGATGATTAATCCGGTGGCGGCCATTCCGCAAGTCAAGGCCGGAAAGCTGCGCGGCCTGGCGGTCACCGGCCTAAAGCGCGCTTCGATCATGCCCGAGACACCCACCATCGCCGAGTCGGGCTTGCCCGGCTTTGAATACACCTCATGGCACGCCATACTCGCGCCCGCCAACACACCCGCGCCCATCGTCAAGCGCCTGCACGCTGATCTGCTCAAGGTGCTGAATCAGGCCGATGTCAAAGAACGTTTCGCCAGCCAGGGGCTGGATACCGTCGGCTCCACGCCGGACGATTTCAGAAAGCTCATCCGCGAAGACTCGCTCAAACACGCAAAGCTCATCAGAGACGTTGGCATCAAGCCTGAATAAGCGGAACAAGCCATGCGCGCACTACCCGAACTATTCACACTCACCGTTGCTGCGTTGTTGCCGCACGCACACGCCCAGGACGCCTACCCCACCCGCCCGATTCGCATCATCGTGCCCAGCGGCGCCGGGTCAGGCAGTGACATCCTCGCGCGCATGATCGCGCAACGCCTGACCGAGCGGCTGGGCAAACAAGTGGTCGTCGAAAACCGCACGGGTGCAGGCACCATGATCGGCAGTGAAGTCGTTGCGCGCTCCGCTCCCGACGGTTACACCATCATGTCCGGCGTCAGCACGCTCGCGATCAATCCGGCGACCTATAAAAAAGTGCCTTACGACGCGCTGCGCGATTTCGAGCCGATATCGCACACGGCCAACGTGCCCAATCTGCTGGTCACGCATCCGACGCTGCCGGTCAAAAATTTGAAAGACTTGATCGCGTTGGCCAAAGCACGCCCCGGTGAGTTGCTCTACGCTTCTGCCGGGTTTGGCACCAACCCGCACCTCACCGTTGAATTGCTCGGCGCGATGGCGCAGGTGCGCTTCTTACACGTGCCCTACAAAAGCGGCCCGCCAGGGCTGACCGACCTGATCGCGGGCCAGGTGCAACTGATGGCCACCGCAATGAACTACCTGCGCCCGCATGCGCTTGGCGGAAGATTACGCGCGCTCGGCGTCACCACCGCGAAGCGCACGGTGTCGATGCCCGACATGCCCACGCTCGCGGAATCAGGATTGCACGGCACGCATCGAGAGCAAGGCCAGCAGCCAGCAAGGAACGCTGAGCGTGCCGTCGGACGAGGTAAAAAATAACACCAGTACAGCAGGAAATCCGCTACTGCGAAGCGCTCGTTTTACCATCGATCTCTTTGACGGCAAGCCCGCACGCCGCGATTGCGTTTGTACCGATGATGCAGGCCCGCACGCCGTTACCTTCCGGTTGGTTGCGCGCAACGGGAAGGGATTGGAAACAACGTCTGCTCCGATTACGGTGAGGTATTTGCCGCAACTGCCAACCTGCGGTGTGGCGTCGGGCGCAATCTGCGGCAACAAGGCGCTCGGCCGGGTTCTGACATGCGGCGATGGACGCAATTGCGACTTCAAACAGTCTACGGTTTGCTCGGGATTTTTTATATTCAGGACCTGCAACACGGTACAGACAACAGACATGTTCTGTCCGTAGGTGCTGCAGACCAGAAATCCGGTAATTACATCGGAAAAAATTTCTAATAGCCGCACTTTGCCGCGGGCATATGCGCCTAGCTATTTGTTTTTATTGTATTTTTATGTCATCACCGGCAGCGGCACATCAATCGTAGTCACCCGCCGCAATTCCCGATGATGTTTGGCGTCATCAAACGCCGTGGCGCGATGCATGGTGGCGAGGTTGTCCCAGATTACGAAGTCGCCGTTTTTCCACACGTGGCGATAGACGTATTCGCGCTGGGTGGCGTGTTCGGTCAGCTCCATCAACAACAGCCGTCCGTCGGCCACCGGCCAATCGATAATGCGCGTGGCGTGCGCGGCGAGGTAAAGTGACTTGCGTTTGGTACGCGGGTTCACACGAACGAGCGGATGGATCGCGCCTTTCAAGCGCTCTTTTTCCTCGCGTGAGAAATCAAAGCCCAGGATTTCGCGCGAACGCGTAATCGTGTGATGCACGCGCAAGCCTTCGAGTTTTTGTTGGGTCGCATCATCCAGCGTGTCGTACGCCGCGCGCATGTCGGCGAATTCGGTATCGGCGTTGACCTCAGGGATCACCCGCGCGGACAAGGTTGAATAGCGCCCCGCCGGATCCTGAAACGAAGCATCGGTGTGCCACAGCCGGTTGCCGAGGCTGTACATGCGCTTGCGATCATCGGACTTGAGAATCGCGCCCTCGTTATCCACGTTTGAAATATCCGCGATGGCGTCGTTGCCGAACCGATTCGCCGCCAGCGCGGCTGCACCCGGCTTCGCGTGCAGTGTGCCGTCAAAGCGTTGCGCAAACGCCAGTTGCTCGGCATCGGTGAACGGCTGGTTGCGAAACACCAGCACGCCATGCGCATCCATGCCGGCGCGCAGTTGTTCCAGCGTGGCGCGGTCATGCACCTGGCGCAAATCCATCGGGCTGACTTCTGCGCCGAGGTGGGGGTGCAGCTTGCGAAAAGTTACGCTCATGGTCAGCCTCACTCTATACAAAATATTGTTTAAAAACAAATACTTATATAGTTTCTTTTATTGGAATACCACCACACTGCACCCAACGATAACGATTCGTTAGCGCATCGGCGAGCGGACGGCGTTTCGCATCATCCACCGCAATCCACATCCGCAGCAAGTGGCGTTCGCGTCCCGGCTCCGCGAAATCTTCATACGCTTCGCGCGCGTGCAGCATGGTGTGGTTGTTGACGAGCTGAATATCGCCTTCCTGAAAATCCATGGTCAGCATCAGCTCGGCGCGGTTGGCGATCTCCTGCACCATCACCAGCGCCTCGCGCTGTATTGGCGTGGGCGCATAGTGCGCCCCATACCTTGCCGCCGAATCGTAGTACGGCAGGCTGTTGATACGCGCGGTCACCTTGCCGTCGCGTTCGCTGAACATCGGCAGCGTAAAAAATCCTCTTTCACCTTCGGGTTCTTCGCCACGCCAGTCGATATGGAACGGGCCATACAACGCATCCAGCAGATCGGGACGCTCGTCGCGCAGCACGTTATGAATGGTCAGCGCGCTGGTGATTTTGCTGGCTCCGCCGCGCTGGGCCGTGCGCAGACAAAACAGACCCAGCAAATCCATCGGCAGCATGTCGGTATGAAAATCCATGCGCTGACTGGTTTGGTAAGCGCGCGCGTTCGGGTCGGCCTGCGTGCGGCCTTCGTCGCGCACATGGCCCAGCAGATGGCCGCGCGCGTTTTGCGAAATCGGCTTGCCTAAGTGGGCGGCGAGGCCCCAGTAGATCAGTTCGCAGTCTTCGTCGGAATAGCGGTTGCGCGGAATGCCTCGCAGCAACTTGAAGCCCAGCCCCTGCTCGACATCGATCAACACCTTTTCCATCTCTCGTGCCAGGCGCGGCAATGGAAAGGCATCCAGCCCGAAGGGAATCCGCGCGCCCATGTGTTTGGCGTGTGCCAGCGCGGCATCGATCTCGGCAATGGCCGCCGCGTCGAAGTGATAAACCCACGACGCATCATGCTGGATTTTGGGACCCATCCAGGCGGAGGGGTCGGTGATGATGGGCCGGGTTGGCATGCGGTTACTCATTCATAAATCGGGTTCGTCAAGACACGGCTAACGTCACTTTACCAACACTGTCGTTCCCGCGCAGGCAGGAACCCAAAATACCGCATCACTTGAGACGCCTCATGGATTCCCGCCTTCGCGGGAACGACTGGGAAGGCAATACGCACTATTCGAGCAGCGTTGTATTTCTGCCGATACAAATACAATTTTGAAAATCAATATTAGTTTAGCCCAACCGCGGATCTGCCGTAGATTCCCCTCGCGGTTTTTTCGCGGGACGCGCTTTCAATGCCTCTTCATTTAACGTAATGCCCAACCCCGGCGACTGCGGCACGGCGTAACAGCCGTTCACCAGCTTGGGATGGTCGCCGATGATGATTTCGTCGTAGACACTGCCTTCGCTTTGCCGTTCGAGGATTAAAAAATTCGGCGCCAGCGAACACGCATGCAGGCTCGCCATATTACACACTGGCCCGGTCGGGTTGTGTGGCGAAAATTTCACGCCACATTCATGTGCCCGCTGGGCCACCGCCAGCATGCCGCTGTAACCGCCGGTGTATTTGATATCCGGCATTACGACATCCAACAACTTAGCTCGCAGTAATGGTTCGAAACCCAGCACGCCGATCTGCCGTTCGCCGCCCGCGATGAGCACGCCCCTGACTTCAGCGGCGCGGCGCACGCGATCGAGCACCGGATGATGCTCGGCACGTTCCGAGGTCAGGCACTCTGCCCAGAACAGTTTCGCCGGTGCGAGATCGCGCAGCAGTTGCAGCGCGGTGGATTCATCAAATCGCCAGTGGCAATCGATCAGCACTCCCGCATCCGGCCCGACTGCATCACGCACGGCGAAAATGCAGTCGAGCGCGTGGCGGTATTTCTTTTTGACTTCCGCGTCGTTCATATCCGCCCAATACACGCCGTCAAACGGCGCAAGCTTGAATGCGGTGTAGCCCTGCGCCGCGCGGTCGCGAGCAAGCGCAGCAAACCCTGCGGGTGAACGATCAGTCGCCGCACGATTGATGTTGCCGTAAACGCGGATGGTGTCGCGCAGCGGTACGCCAAACAGCCGGTGTATCGGCACGCCCGCCGCGCGCGCCTTGATATCCATCAGCGCCATTTCCGCCGCGCTCAATATCGAATTCCACACCAGGCCGCCGACGGCGTGCGGATACACCGTCAACAACGGCAACGCTTCATCAATCGTTTTGCCGGCGATCCATTCCGCGAGGCGTGTGCAGTTAAGTATCTGGTTTTCTTCCCAACCGCCGGAGAGCGAGGCTTCGCCCCAGCATGCCAGCCCGTCGCTGGTTTCGATTTTCAGAAAAAACCAATTGGTCTTTTCAGAGACATTCACGGCATAAGGTGTAACTATTTGTATTTTCATGGTTTT